>JAJRXO010000223.1 GCA_024276255.1 Chloroflexota bacterium
ATGCTGATCTGGGCGCCATCAATCGTTGTCGATCCACCGCTTAGAGTGAATCTGCCACCAATGTCGATAGTGCCCGCCGTGAGCGTGGCAGTGCCGCCACTGATTTCCAGACGATTGTCGCCACTGCCAATGGTCACGGCGCCCGTCGTATTGACGGTGAGAATACCGGCACTGACCACAGAGGCATTGACGGGCATGCTGAAGCCACCGCTGCCACTAAACACCAATCCCCCCGTCGTGCTGACATTGACATTGCCACCGCTCTTGCTCAGGATACCGGCAGTCTGCTCCCAGGTGCCATTGGCCGGATCGAAATCCGTGGCACCATTACCGACCGTGATATCTCCGGATGCAAGCACGCGATTGGACGCCGAACCTTTGTTCATAATGACCTTGCTCAAGGTCATTGTGCCGGTGTTGGTGACAGACTGATCACCGATTTTGTTAAAGGTGATTTCGATAACGCGGGTACCGACAGGTTCGGCATCGAAGATACCGGTATTGCTGAGATCGCCAGCCAAAAGGAGGGAGTGGGTCGTGGCCGTACCGATCGTACTGATATTGAGTACACCGCCGGAGTTCACCGTGAGATTACCACTTACCGTCATTGTGCGACCGACACCGGTATCGTCGAATTGTAGGGTTCCGGATACGTTGAGAGAGGATAGATTGGCGGTGTCAGTATCAACGGTCACCGTGTGGCCGCTGGCAATGACAACGGCATCGCCGCTAGCGGGAACGCGACCACAATCCCAGGTAGCGACAGCGCTCCAATTGCCTGTAGCCGCAGAGGTGCAAGTGAGCGCCGGCATCGCCGTAGCCTGAGCAGACAATAGGGGGGAGAACAACAAGAAGAGCAGGGACAGAGCCTGGATACAGGTTCTCTTGGATCGCGTCACAGTCGTCATAGGCATTAGTCGAGAAGATATAAAGGGAGATGGTATCGGTAAGGGTCGGATCGGGGCCGTCGCAGTTCGAGCGCAGGATCACCAAAGAGAATGGAGGTGTCGATCAAATCGTGTGCGTTGCTGCTGTGCCTGGCAAAGTAATATTTTCCGGCATCGATGACCGCGCCCAAACGGGGTATTTCCCCCTGAAACAGAGCCTGGCTGATTCCCTCGTCGAGCAACGCCAGATCATCGCCGAGGTGCAAACCAGCCGGCGAGAACGCAGCCACAGCGCCCCGACCGGGCGTGAGTACCAGGGTTTCACCCAGCGCCTGGTAGTCCCGATAGAGATTGATGAAATAGCCACTCCAACAGGCATATGTGAACGTGACAGGCAACTCGGCATGGGGCCTGAGAGTGGGCGGATCGAAGATATTAAACATGCTCACAGAGCCCCAGCGAAAGCGGGATGCATGGCCAAACCACTGCAAAACAAGGGCGCCCTGGTCGAAGGACTGCCTGAAGGCGCTACGCATGGCAGCGCCGCTGGTGTAGTCTTGCCCATAGTAAAGTGTGCGCGCATCATAAGCGGGTGGAAGGGTGCGGCTGCGCACTCCTTCGCTGATGGCGATAAAATCAGCATCGAAGCCAGACGAGGCATCGGCAGCAAACACAACGCGTCTTTGCCAGTCACCCGGCGGCGCCGCTTCGTAGGCCAGGATCTTATCCACCACCGCGGTGACGTCAACGGGCGTACGGGCCGGAATACGACCGATGTGCATGTCGGGAAGATAGTCGTCCGGACCGTCGACGCTCACGTAGCGATTGTCGGCTGCGGTCTCCCCCAGCCAGGGATCGACATCGATGAGATAGGGAGGAATGAGATTGGGTAAGGTGGTGCCAGAGTCGCCGCGAAAGTCATAATGACCATCGCCCACCAGGAGGACGAACTGCGGTGGGGCAACATCGTGATTCCAATAGTGATAGGCGTAGGCGAGGAAGGCCCGGATCGCCTCCGGATCGCGACGGCCAAAGCTGAATTCATCGTAGATATCCTGTACATCGACCTTGACAACGCGCAGGCCACTGGCCCGGCGGTATGCCAGAAGGGGCTCGATGGCATCCGCCAGCGAGGAATGGACAATGGCAATGTAATCGGCATCATGTGCGGGCGTCCGCCAGGCCGAAGGGACATCGAGGGTGATGGTTTGCGGCGATCGCAGGGCCGATCCGGTGGTAATGAGGTAGCGTGTATCACTGGTGGCATCATCCCACACGCGCAGGGTGTAGCCGGTGGCAGAGGAGGAGATGACGCGAGTGGTAGTGAGGAAGGCGGGATGACGGGGATCGCTGATCTCATAGACGCGGATATCCGGCTCCCGAAAACCCGTTGCCACCAGCTCGATGGGACCGGCCGGCACACCGGCGACCACAAGACGATCGTCACCAGCCACGGCTAACGCAGGATAGTCGAGCTCCAACCAGTCGGGGGAGACCCAATAATGATCGAGGGTAGGAAGCTGCGAGAGAGCGGCCTGAAGGATGATGTGATTGGACGTGAGGTCGAGCCAGTCAGCCGGAACCGTGGTTTCAGCCAGATAATCCTTGCTACCCTGCCATGTGTAGCGGCCGATAAGACGATCGTTAAGGCTAATCCGAACCGATTGATCCGGACTGACAGGCTGTGAAACGCCCCCATGCAGCAACACGCGTAGATCAAGTATACCCGACAATGAGGGGTTTAATAGAGGTAACGTGTAGGTGAGCGTGGCGGTCGGCGCGGCCCTACTCACGACGAGGGGAGTATCGAACCAGTGGTCGGCGGCCGGGGGCCGGTGGTAGGCACTGCGGTAATCGCGATTGAATTCAATATGCACGGTGCGGGTGATGGTGGTCACCAGCCTTTCCTCGCCTGAAGGCGTGTACGGCCGCGGCTGCATCGTCGTACCGACACCCTCTCCCCATGTCAGCCAATACACGTTCGCCGTCTGGTAGCGGCCCTTATAGGGTTCGGCATAAAAAATGATCCGATCGTCGGGATCGAAAGAGCCATCGTCAGCGCCGATGATCTGGATGGCGACGGGCTTTCCCAGATATGACATGGCCATGGTGGCCGGATCGATTTCGTGCGGAGAAACGCCCGCATGCTCCAGTTCAAGAAACGTAAGCTGATACATACCCGCGTTCGGGACGAGAATACGCAGTCGTTGGGGCCGGGAAGGGTCAGACGCCAGGGCCTCGTGTGGTAGGGCGAGGAGGCCCAGAACCAGAAGGATGAGTAAAAACAAGGCTGCCACTGTGGACGTCAACAGCTTCCCTGCCCGGAAACGGACTCGCCTACGTGCGAAAGCTGTGTAAATCTGGAGCATCTGTAGATACATCTCTCTGAAGATAGAGGACAGAGAAACGACGTTTCAAATGCAATAGCTCCCAAAACCAACGCCAGCAGAAGCATTGAGAGGTGCCAAAATGCCCTGCATATCGGAACCCGGCGGTCCCCCCTGAGCCTGCACTTCCAATTCACGTTCGAAGATGATTCGGGGTTCCTCCCAGGGTCGCCGCTGAGGACAAGAGGCTGAGGTCGGATTGTCGTGGGGAGATGAAGAGGCGTTTGACATGGATATCACTCCCGGATTATGGCTGGGTAGCAGAAGGCGTGCGGGCGAGACAGGGATGGCAGACAGATACAGTCGTCATGTGCCAGGGGAATCCGTTGTCCTGCGCTTGAGATATGGGGTGGGGGGTCGTGATCGTTCGGGGTGAGCCAGGGCATACAGGGTCTGGGCCTGATAACAGGCCTGAGTGTGACCGGCCAAGTGGTCGCCGTGTTCCTTATGGGCAAGTCCGGCGCAACGCCTCAGACAAAATGCACGCAAGGCACACTGGCGACAATCGGCCAGGTGTTGCCAGATGTGATTTTGGCGCAGTTGCTGAAAAATGGCGGCCTCTTGCCAGATGGTGTGAAAGGACTGCTGACGGAGATCGCCAGCAGGGATACGGAGTTCGGTACAAGGATAAACAAGGCCGTAGGGGCTGATCAAGCAACCGGCAATGCCCACTGCACAGGAACGGGAGGCGGGGGCTGCCGGTAGAGGAGGCGATTCAGTGGCGAGAATCGCCCGCAGTTGGGAGCGGTTTAGCGATTCGTCAGCAGCCGGGCTGCGGCCATCATCGTCAGGGGAGATAGAAATCACCTGTTGGTAAGAGACTCCCCGCCCACGTGCCCATGCTACCATCAGCTCTCGTTCGGCGAAGTTGCTTTGCATCAGCAGAGTATAGAGATGGACAGGCACATCCCGCTCCCGCAGAAGTTTCACAGCTTGTTCGATGCGGGAAAAGGCGCGGGATGAACCGGTGAGGGCAGCGCACGTGGCCGACGTGGCGCCCCACAGGCTGATGTCCACCCTCACCGGAGCCAGAGCAGCGATACGGTCAGCCAGACTGGGGGTAATCAGGGTGCCGTTGGTTTTCAGATGCAGGGCAAATCCCAGGGAGCGGGCGTTTTCGGCGATGATGAAGAAGTCGGAACGGGTTAATATCTCACCGCCGGTGAGGACCAGAAGCAGGGTGCCGGCTTCGGCCAGGCGGGGCAGGAGCGACAGGGCTTCGTCGGTGCTGAGCTCGGGGCGAGGACGAGGCACGTTGTAACACATCCGGCAGTGGAGATTGCAGCGGTGCGTAAGCTCCCAAAAGACGGTGAAGGGCACCAGGTGCTGCCGCAGACGCGCCCGCAAAGCGCTAAAGGAATCGCAGGGCGATGCGGTATGGGGAGAGTGAGAATCAGGGATAGGCATCCTGTCCCCAACGGGCGGGATCATGCGGCAGAGGCCCAGATTACCAGATGCCGGACCTCCAGCTCCCGCAGAAAGGTGGTGACACTGTGAAGGGCGTGCTCAGGAGTGACGTCGAATTCCTGTGCAAGTGTCTGGGCAATGTCTTCGATAGTGTGGCTGCCATCAGCCAGCTCCCAGATCCGGGAAGCCACGGGGTTGAGCAAGTGCACGCGGTTGGCGCGGGGAGCGATGATCACGGCTTCTCCGTCGAAAAGCCGTGAAGCCGTATCGGGGTTGTGAAGGGGTATGGGAGAGGACATGGGAGGATTCGTGATTTTCAGATTCTGGACGCGGATGAACGTAGTAGATGCGGACGAGAAAGGATTTTTTCATTGCCAGCAGGTCTACGTGTTCGCCTGCAAAAAGGCCCACAGCTCGGGGGTGGGACGGAAGCTAAGGCGGTAGACAGGCAAGACGACGATCAGGCGGGCAAGCGTCTGCAGCCAGAAGGCGGCGCTGGAAGGACGTTCCACCGCCACCTTTTCGGTAGCGAGCAAGGCCCAGGCTGCAGCAGCGGGACGCAGTGGGGTCAGGGCAAAGATGGGAGCCTGATGAAGGAGAAAGAGGGCGTGCAGGGGCCGGCGCTGAGGGAAGCGCTGGATGAGCGCAGCAGATGTTGATAGGCCCCAGAAGGGGGTGCTGAGCATCTCAATGCCATCGGCTGCCATCCTGATCACGATGTTCTCGTCTCCCAACACCTGGCCATCCCCCTGCGCCAGCAAGGCAATGGTGCTTTTGCCAGCGCCGGATGGTCCGCAAAAGAGATAGCCTTTACCCTGAATGACGACGCCGCAGGCGTGCAGCAAGAGGCTGTCGCCACGGCGGGGTAAAGCCTGGATGAGGATGAAGACCAACGTTCTCTCCAGGGCCGAAAACAGGCGTCGGGGCGAAGGTGTGGCTATTTCGGCCTGCCGGTGGCGCAGGTCGATACCTCCGGCATAAGCAGCGATGCGGAAACGGGTCTGCTCCTCGTCATGCGTCGCCCACAGGGTGTCGGTGTCCCGTAGATCAGGCGCATGCGTGACAGAGATTTCCCAATCGGGTGGTTCGCTGTCCATAAAGGCAGCGTACCGTTGTTGCAAAAGCCGCAGCCAGGCTTTGTACGGGACCTGGATGCGGAAATGGATGTCGGCAACTGTGAGGGAGAGGGCAAAGGATGGGGAGGCAGGATTCTGTTTACAGACACCGGGAGGGCAGATCTTTATGCCAGTCAATGGGATGATGTATACAAAAATAAAGCAAGGCGGCGGCGCCACAACCAGTGCTGACGATGTAATGAAGACAAGCGGCCGGGCCAGTATAGCTTCCCGGCCCGATAGACCCGATCGACCACCCCGAGAAGATGCGATGAAGGCACGCAGGCATCCGGGTGTGGACAGCCATCGCCCCAGGTAAGCCAGCCTCGCTCTGTACGCCTGATGAGGCGATGCACAACCAGGGTGTCTGCGCAGACAAAGACGACGATATCTCCGGAACGCGGGGATGGAGACAGGGAACGCACCCGCAGAAGACTGCCGGGAGACAGGGTGGGCATCATACTGCTACCCCGCAAACGCCAATAGAAGTATCCCTGCCGGGCCAGCATGGTTTTCAGGAGGGGAAGAAGCGAAAGCATGAAGCCGGGCGGGCCTATAGCCTTGTTTTGCGGAGGCCATGAAGCCATCGGTAGGGATAAAGTAAAGGGATGAGCCAGGGAGATCGCAGCCCATATCGCTGCCGCATGTAGGACGGCGAGGGCAACAGATGCTGCCAGGCGAAGCGCCAGCGCTGGCGCCAGCGGGGAATGCCAGCCAGATCGATCAAAAAACGCCTGGCTACTGAGGGGGAGGCAGTAAGCCAGGCGTTCAGACGAATTTCGCGCGGTGAAGGGGCAAGGGCCTGTAATTTCACCAGGAAAGAGGGGGGAATGGGGGGATGCAGGGTACGGCTGGTGGCGAGGAAGACACGACGCACCGGCAGAAGCAGTTCATACTGACGGGCCCTGGCCAGGATTTGCTGCCAATCGAGGGTGCCATGATAATGATGAATGATCTCGGCCACGTCTTGCATGCCCATCCAGGTTACGGTTCGATGATGCAAGATCATGTGCATAGCGAGATGCAGGAGTTGTGCTTCGGGGCCAAAGCCACAGGCTGATGCGGCGCCGATCGAGAACGGGCGAGCTGACTGCCGGAACCATCGCAGAGGTAGCCGGTATTGATAATAGGGGACATCCAGCAAATGCCAGTGCAGCTCCAGCAGAAGCGGCGTGAGTTCGCGACGGACAAAGCGAATCTGGCTCTCGTATGCCAGGGTGAGCCCGATGTGTGGTTCGTTATGGTTGTCGTCATAGCCTGCTGATTCCAGAAGACGGATGGCCGCGGATGCCTGTTCAGGAGGCACCAACAGGTCCACATCCATCATCGGGCGTAATGTGGGATTCCCGTACAGGGTGAAGGCCAGGGCAGCACCCTTGAGAAGGATCACAGGGATATCCTGTTGCTGAAAAAGAATAAGCAGGCGTTCCAGCTCGCCCTCGATAAAGGCGGTACGGGCGGCATTATGATAGTAATCCTGGCGCCAGGCCTCCATCACCGCGGGCGGGAGGAATGCAGGATTACTGTCGCGAAGCGTGTGATAGAAGAGGGGGCCCAGGGCAGCCTGTCGGGTGAAACGCAAAACGCCCTCCCAGGAGAAGGCGTTGTTACGAATCAGATATTCGATCTCCCTCAGCCGGGCAGGATCGTGCCGGCTCTGCAGGACCAGAGCGATAAACTGTGGGGCCTGAGATGACGCTTCCGGGACGGGCATCGCAGGAGAGGAGGATTGCGGATATGGGAGGTGGAAGACTTTGAGGGAAGGGACGGATGAGACACCTGCCACCCGACACAACTGTCGGCGAAGGTTTTATCGTGCTCAAGGCGACCGGCGCCTAAGTCTCCTCGGGTTTTGGTTGCTCGAGGGCGGCGGAAATGGGATGAGAAAGCGGTGGGGATGAAGAGGCGTGTTTCTTCCGGCGCCGACGTTTGCCAAACCCGGGCAGAAGACCTCTCCCCTTCCCACGGTGATGGTCATCTCCATCACTGTAATAGCCATCCTTAGTGTAGTAGTAATAATAGTAGTAGTAATAATAGCCGCTGCCGCGGGTGGGCATGCGATTGAGGAGGGCGCCGACGAGATGGGCGTTGACCTGCTGCAAGCCCTCGAGGGCGCGATGGGCGATCTCGCGGCGGGTGGCGCCGGAATCGAGAACGAGGAGGACGCCATCGCTCTGGGTGGAGAGAATGGCGGCATCAGCCAGCATGGTAGCGGGAGGGCTGTCGAGGATCAGTATGTCGGCCATGTCCTGCAGGCGATCCAGCAGCTCCTTCATGCGCTGGGAGCCCAATAGTTCGGCCGGATTGGGCGGAAGCGGGCCGGAGGTAATCAGTTTCAGGCCCGTTACCGGCGTCTCCTGCAAGAGACCTGCCGGCTCGGGATGGGCGCTGAGCAAGGCAGTGGTGACGCCGACGCTATTGGGCACCTTGAAAAGCTTGTGCTGGCGAGGGCGGTGCAGATCAGTATCGACGATGATCACGCGATTTCCGGCCTGAGCCATGACCACGGCGAGGTTGGCCACGGTCAGGGATTTGCCCTCGGAGGGTGAGGGGCTGGTAATGAGGAGGCGGTTGAGGGCACGATCGACGGAGGCAAACTGGAGGTTGGTGCGTAGAATACGATAGGCCTCGGTGGCCGGCGCCCGGCTTTTCGAAAGAGTAATGAGCTCCTGGGCCATCTGTTCCTGCTCAAGTGCGGGAACAGCGCCGAGCGTGGTCAATCCCAGTATCTTATGGACATCATCAGGGTTTTTGAGGGTGTCATCGAGATACTCCAGGAGATAGGCGGCCCCGGCGGCGAGGAGAAAGCCGATGGCAAGGGCCAGGAGGATGGTCATTGGCTTGTTGGGCCCCACGGGTTCAGTCGGCAGGGCGGCGGGTTCGATGATGGTGATGGTATTGACGGCTCCCTTCTCGGTATTGGTGAGCAGGGCGGCATAATTGGACTGTAAAGAACTCAGCTTGTTTTGCAAACCGGCAATCTGGGTCTGGGTGTCGGCGATCTGGCGGGCGCTGAACAGAGACGCCAATTCTTCCTGTTTCTTGTTAATCTCAGCCTTGGTCTCGTCGATGCTGGCCTCGAGGTCAGCCAATTGCCGGTCGATGAAAGCCTGACGTTGCTGCTGTTCGGGACGGAGGCCGGTGGGGCTTTGACGGATGAGCTCCTGAGCCAGTTGGTCGGAGATGATCCGGGCGCGCTGCGGATCGGTATCGACGACGGTTATCTCGAGGAGTTGGGTATTGGGCACCACCCGCACGGTGTATTCGGGCAGCCAGGAAAGGCCCAAGGCATTCATGGTGGCGGCGCGCACGGGTTGTCGTTTGGCGATGTCGGCATAGCTGCTGGC
>JAJRXO010000224.1 GCA_024276255.1 Chloroflexota bacterium
CCCCTGGACGCAGCACCATCTGCAGGAGTATATTACCACAAAATGGCGCTGCTGTCTGATAGAGCTATCTCATGTGCCTATCACCCGAGTTTCAAACTATGCCGTCATCAAAATGCACGACGGCTACCGGGCGTACACGCAGGCATACTTCTTCAGCAACTCTCTCGCTTCCTCTTCTGACATGATCTCCTGGTCGGCGATGTTGACCTTGTCGCCTGAACGGCAGCCGATTTGCTGGTAAGAATCGCCAAGGCGCGTATGGCGAATGGACTGGTGGATGCCACAGAAGGCCGACACCCACGCCTCGCCCTGGCTGTTGGCATAGTCAGCCAGGATGGCCAGTTCCCCCGGCAAAGTGCCGCAACAATCACTGAAGGTACTGATGGCTTTGGCAAAGGGACACTCTGGCAGGCCCACTACTCCCGGCCGGATTTCCTCTACCGCGCCCTCCAATTCTTCCAGGCTCAACCGGCTATCGGTAGCGATGTCGCGCCCCACGGCCCGCAGCGCGCCCACGGCGGCCACATCGAACAACTGGTAACACTCGCGGATCAGGTGGATGAGGGCTGCCTGCCCCATATCGTAAGACATGATGCTCTTCCTTTCCACTTTACCCTACTCTAAATTGGTTTGACCATTCAACCCAGGATAGCAGCCACCTTCTCAGCCGCCTCCCGCGCTTCCAGGAAAACCATGCCCAGAGTGACGTCGCTGGGCGTAAGTCCGACGAACACAGCCTTGGTACCGGCGCTGGTGATGATGATGTTGCCTTTTTCGGCTTGAATCAAGGTCTGGTGCACGCCGCCGCGTTCCAACTGGTTGGCGGTGCGCTTGCTCAGGCCCAGCATGGCTGCTGCTGTCGCTCCCACGCGCACCTCGTCCATCTTGCCGCTCAAACTGGCGGCCATCACCAACCCGTCCAGACTGATCACGGCTGCGCCCTCGATGTCAGACGAGGACTTGACCAAGTCATCCGTCAGGGCGATCAGATCCTCCTTGCGTCCCATGTTCTATTACTCCTTTCCTCTTCGAAAGTGATTAAAGGTATGGGGGTGTCCCCCGATCATTTTCCACCCTTCGCTCCGAGCGCCTGTTCTCAGACGGGGTCTTTCATTATCAGACCGACAATGGCTTTCAGGGACTCGAAAACACCCACGCCCTGGCTGGCCACGGCCTCGAAACAAGGCACGCCATCTCTTCCCAGTTGTTGCCGCAGCAATTCCAGGGGCATGGCCTCGGGCAGGTCACGCTTGTTGAATTGCAACACCAGCGGCAAGCTGTCCAATGGTTGCTCCATCTCGGCCAGGTAGCGTTCCAGGCTTTCCATGGAGATGATGTTGGCTTCCAGCCGGCTGGGTTGCGAGTCGGCCACGAACACCACCCCGTCCACCTCGCGCAGCAGCAACTGGCGCATGGGGGCGCAGATGGCCTGACCCGGCGCAGCGTACAGGTTGAGGCGCGGCTTTTTGCCGGCGACAGTGCCCACTTCCAACGACAGGAAATCAAAGAACAGCGTGCGGTTCTCGCCCGTCTGCAACGAGGTCATACGGCGCTCCGGCGACACCCTGGCGTGGATGTGCTTCAAGTTAGTAGTCTTGCCACTCATCCCCGGGCCGTAGTAGACGATCTTGACGTTGATCTCTTGTCGCAGCCAATCAATGTGCATGATTACGCCCCAAACAGTACGTCCAACTCGCCCTGAAGCGAGGCACTGAAATCGGCATCCAGCATGTCACTGACCCGGCCCTGTACCTCAACGCAGCCCA
>JAJRXO010000013.1 GCA_024276255.1 Chloroflexota bacterium
CCCATGACCTTCCCTCCCGAGCCCGTGAACGGCTTTTTGATCTCCGGCCTCGACACGCCGGGGCTCGATTCCGCCTATACCTATCCGCCTGAGCTCAAATCCGAGGTGAACGACGTCCACTTCATCGCCGTCAGCACCGTGGGCAAATCACATGCCCAGTATCTCAAAGAAACACTGATCGGCGTGGATAAACGCTTCGAGCTGTTGCGGCGCACCATCGATCGGGAGCCTCTTGATTTTTACATGTGGGTTGTGATGGAGACCGATGCCATTCAGCATTGCTCATGGCATCTGCTCTCGCTCCCCGATCATCCCAATCACGATGCCATCCTGCAGGTGTACAAACGCATCGATCAACAGCTGGCCGATATCATCGCGCATCTGCCGCCCGACGTCACCCTGTTCATCATGTCGGATCATGGAGCCGGCCCCATCGTGCGCACCGTGTATCTGGATCGCTGGCTGGCGCAAAAGGGCTGGTTGCGCTACAAGCAGGGCGCCGAACTTACGCTCACGGACCGCAGTCGCCATATCGCCCGCATCCTGCTCAGGCAAACACTCTACCTGGCACAGCGCTTTTTGCCTGTGACGGTGAAAGGATTTCTCAAGCGTTTTACCGGCGCCCATGCCGCCATCGATACCTTTATTGAGAAAGCCGATTACGACTGGTCACGCACCACCGCCTATGCCACTGGCAACCTGGGCAACATCAATCTCAACATCAAGGGCCGCGATCCGCAGGGCGTAATCGAACCCGATCAGGTTGATCAGGTGATCGCCGAGATCAGCGCCGCCCTGCACGAGCTACGCGATCCAGAAACCGGCGAAAAGATGGTGGCCGAGGTCATGCGCCGGGAAGATATCTACACCGGCGCCCAACTGGCACGGGCCCCCGACCTGCTGATCCGCTGGGTGGACGACAAATATCTGGCCACCAAGGATTACGAGGGCCGGCCCGATGGCCCCATTTTCGGTCTCAAACAGAAGTTCGGTCGTCATGGCGCCGCCTATGCTCTGGACCAGACGGGCACGCACATTATCGAGGGCGTTTGCCTGATGACCGGATACGGTGTGCGACCTCACGCCCGCCTGCGCGAGGCCCAGCTCATCGATCTGGCGCCCACCATCCTGCATCTGCTGGATGTGCCCATCCCGCGAGCCATGGATGGCCGGGTGCTGACCGAGGCCCTGAACGATGAATTCGCTCAAAAACCCATCATCTACGAAGAGGATGATGAGGATCTGGGCGATGGCGATTCGTTCGAACTCAGCGATGAAGATGAAGAAGCCATCCGGGCGAGGCTGCAGGGCCTGGGCTATGTAGCCTGATGGGGCGAGTCATGCCAGTTCCGGAACTCGACCTGACCGTGGTCATCGTCAACTGGAACGCGGGCGCGTTTCTACCGACCGCGTTACGTTCGCTGTTTGCTGCCCAGGGTGATCTGCGCATGGAGGTGCTGTTGGTCGACAACGCCTCAACCGATGGTAGTGTACAGTGGGTGCGTCAGCATTTCCCCCAGGTGCAGATCATCGTCAACAGCAGCAATCGCGGCTTTGCCGCTGCCAACAATCAGGGCATAGCCCGGGCGCGAGGCCGCGTGGTGCTTTTGTTGAATCCGGATACGGAGGTGCCGGCCGACGCATTGCAACGCATGCTCAGCTTCATGGATGCACATCCGCGGGTGGGCGTGGTGGGCCCCCGGCTGCGCGGCGAACGCGGCAAGATCCAGGGCGGCGCTGCCGGTTATGATCCCTCCCCCCGCACCATCTTTAATTACGCCAGCTTTCTGTATCGGCTGTTTCCGCGGCATTTTCGCGGCCTGTGGCTGGCGCAGGCCCTGTATGAGCAGGGACAGCCAATCGAGGTGGACTGGGTGTCGGGGGCCAGCATGTTCGTCCGTGCCGAAGCAATCGCCAGCGCCGGCCTCATGGATGAACGCTACTTTATGTATTCCGAAGATGTAGAGTGGTGCCGCCGCATACGCGCCCAGGGATTTCGCGTCATGTGCTATCCGGCCGTTGCCATCACCCATCACATCGGGGGCAGCGCCCGCCAGCTCGGCGCGGATTTTTATGCCCATAACATCGACTCGCTGGATATTGATCTGCGGCGACGTTATGGCTTTGCCACGGTGGCGCTCATGCACCTGTTTGGCGCTGGTGGTTTTTTGCTGCGCTATCTGTTGTACGAATGGGAATGGCTACGCTGGCGTAACCCGGTATTTCGGGAGCTCCGCGATCTGTGGGCGGCCTGCATCAGAACCAGTCTGACCCGCATGATACGACCTGCCCCCCACCATCAGCCCAGGCCCCAGCAGGAAACCCGTCTGGCATGAACACGGCTCGCTCGGTGGCTCGAAACACGATCTTCCTCAGCGCGGCGCAGGGCATACGCATCGTGCTGGCATTTGTGCTGATCCTGTACATCGCCAATGTGTATGGGGCAATCTGGCAGGGCAAGTTCAGCATCCTGCTGGCGTTTCTGAATATCTTTCAGGTGCTGGCATCGTTTGGCATGCCGCGACTCATCACCCGCGAGGTGGC
>JAJRXO010000225.1 GCA_024276255.1 Chloroflexota bacterium
ACCAGGTCCAGGCCGGAGTGAGCCGCCTCGGATAGGATGCCCAGGCTGCCCGTCCACAACCCGACGACGATCTTTATGCTAGTCAAAAAGATGGCCGCCAGCACCGAGCTGAAGGCCACCGTTCGCTTTTCATGCCGGCCATTGGCCGACGTGGCGATTGCTTTGTCCGTATTCATGCTCGCTCCATCGGTGGGTAGCTCTGCACTCAACCGTGGTCACTGAAAACATGCCACTCCATCGGTTTCGGAGACACAATATGTAGGGCCGGTTTGCTACCGGCCACAAGATGGCGGATAACAAACCCGCCCTACCCAGCCTCCACGGTTAACTGTGAGGCTACCCCATCGGTGAGCGGGGCACAGGTGACTGTTGAGTGGCGGCTTGTTCCCGGCTGTCGGCGAATCCCCGTTCGAGCAGCGGGTACACGAACAGGCCGGCCCCACCCCCGGCCAGGGTGCCGGTGACGGCTCGCAACAGATTGGTGCTGGTGCGCAGTCCCACCAGTTGCGTGCTCCCATCCAAAATCATGGGCACCGCCAGCAACAGAAGCACTTTTTCGCTGAGAGGAGACAAGGGGTAGCGGCGGCTGAGGGGCAGCAGCCGCCACAGCCCATACAGCAGCCCCACCGCCCAGAACGAGAGATAAATGGCCGTGCAGCGGGCGCAAAAAGCCACCTTGTGCCCGAAGAGGAAGAACGATCTCTCGGGCAACTGGTGGCAGGTGACGCGGTAGAGCACGTAGATGATCTTGGCCGGCAGGTGCGCGCCTATCGCTTCCAGAAAGGGGGCCAGGAAGGGCGGGGCGATGAACAGAAACAGCATCCCGTTGACGACCAGCAGCCAGTGGACGGCGATGAAATCGCCCAGCCAGGTGGCAGCGGCGGCCAGCCGCCGGGAGAGTGTATCGCTCATGTGACGATGGCTCGATTCTAAACGCAGGCGAGGGACCGGAGTCCCTCGCCTGTGAGCATCACATCACCGTGAAACTTTACAACGCCGCTGCTGGTGCTGTTGACTGGCGGTAGGCCGCGCCGAACAGGTAGCCCATGATGAGGTTGGCGTAGAACATGGTGAACAACAGGCCAACACCACAGGCAATGCTTCCCAGAGAGCCGATGAGTCCGGCGACCAGGGTCAACAGCAGCACCATGAGGTAGGTGCCGACGTTGGCGCGCACGAGGCCGATGACCTCCCCGAACTGGAAGGCAGCGCTGATCTGGCCGGTGTCTGCGTACCTGGCCACGGCTGCCGGCAGGATCAGCATGACCAGCAGACTGTACAGAAGAGCCAGACACCCCAGGCAGGCATTGACGATGCCGATCAGAGCGCCGGCGCTATCAGGATCGGCCATCTGGCTACTGGCGAGAGCCATCACGATTCCGACGCATATCATCACCAGCAGCAAAGGCAGGAAATAAACCAGGCCGATGACGAAGTAGATGAGCCCCTTCATGAATTTGCCGCCCCAGTCGTCCCACTCGGGCAGGGGGGTGGGATAGCCGTCAATCACGCGCTTGGTGGTCTCTATCATGTAGCCATAGGTGAAAAGAGAGCCCACCACCGGAATGATGTTGAGCAATCCCCCGATCAGGACTTTCTTCAGCCAGTCTTCGTCATCAAAAACGTAGCCAAATGCTTTACCGATGTCCATTTCTGCTGTCCTCCTTGTCGTTTATGCAAGATGTGGCCGGGCCGGCACGTCTCGCTTTGCCGGCTCAAAAAAGAACGAGTCTTTACAG
>JAJRXO010000226.1 GCA_024276255.1 Chloroflexota bacterium
ATTTTTGCCATTGGTTTCTGTACCGGCGCTGGCTTCAGCGTGACCGTGGTGATGGCGCAGGCCCTATTGCCGGGGCGCCAGGCATTAGCCTCCGGCCTGACGCTGGGCTTTATGTTTGCCAGCGGGGCGTTGGGCGCCACCCTGGCCGGTTGGGTCAGCGATCAGGTGGGGCTGGCGATCGTGTTGCAGGCGATGGCTGTGGTAGCCGTCATCAGCGGGCTCAGTGCATTGCCCCTGCCCCCCTCGCGAACCGATGTCCGCTGATCGTCGAGGAGAGCGCCATCACATCCGGGATTTATTCTTCGTTTTTAGCGTTCGGCAGCGGAGGAATATGCTTGGGCCGCGCTATCTTCACGGTTTTGCGGCAGCGGGGGCATTCCACAGCAATGCTCTTGCTTTTGGGCGGCGTTTTTTCTGCTGCCAGGGCGAGGTTTTCGGGGGTGAGATGCCATTGTAAATGGCAATATGGACAGGTTACTTTTAACATGCGTTTATACCAGTTGAGTGTGGAGCGTTATTTCACTGATGGTCCGCCCACCATCCCGTAACCCAGATCCATCACCCGGCGCATGAAAGCATGTTCACGCGAGCTGGGAATGATGAGGGTGCGATCGTCGAGCAGGCGGCAATAGCGGCGTAGCTCGGGGTCTTCGAGGATGGTATTGCGGACTTCGGGATTGCGTACCTGAATGGTAATCATGGTGCGGCCGCGACGCAAGGCTGTGCTGTCCGCCACGATACGATCCAGCCAATCTTCGACCGCGGGCGCCAGGGGGCCGTCGTGTCGTGAAACGAGAAGATTGCGGCGTTCCTCAAGATTACCCTCGATTTGATGCGAGCGCAACCAGTCGCCCTTGTGCAGATAATAGACGCCGTTTTCATCTGCGCGGCCCAGCAGAGGCAGTATCTGGGCTTCGTAGGGAGGCAGAGGCTGCGATGCAGTCTGGAAACGGTAGGTCTCGTCGATGTAGTAGATGGGACGGGTAATGATGTTGGGCAGGTTGTAGCGACTGGTCTGACCGAAGAGATACGCCCCCAGGGGATTGATGCGGAAATAGGTGAGCCCATCGTAGCGGCTGTAGGGATGGACAGGTCGTTGCCAGCTTTCCGTAGGTGTTTCCAGCAGGGGTGGGGCGTGCTGGGGCTCGGTATAGGCCAGCTCCAGGGCCCCAAGGCTGCCCAGGGTTTCCATGAGGATCACCAGCACATAAGCCCCTTGTTTGGCCCGCCAGGGATCACGCAGGCTTTCGATCTTCAGTTTACGACCATTGTGGTCGTCGATGGCGTCCAGGCTGCCGTCTTCATCGATCACAATATCGAACTGCCACAGCTTCATGGCCGTGAAGAAATCGGCCACGCTGATCCATTCTTTGTGGGGACACCACGACAGGGCTTCCAGAATACGATCGCGGCGTTGCCCCGGCTGGGTGAGCGCCAGATCCCGTTTCTGGGCATTACGCAGGTGCGGCAGCCGATCGATTTCGTCATAGTCGTTGCTCTTGGACCAGCGTTCCAGGGCGTCGAGTAATAGATCGGCGCTGGGACCGGCCAGCCACTCCCAGCCCAGCGGCGTGAGCTTGAGGATGGTGTTGTGGCCGCTGCGGGTGCCGGTCGCGGCAAAACCACTGCTGTAAGCAAAGCGGATCAGGCCAAACGGGCGGATGGTTTCGTTCAAATCCAGAGCCGAGCCCAGATCGAAGAAATCACCGGCGGCCAGGTTTTCCTTCACTGCCTGAATGCTATCAAAGGTGGGGCTGATGCGATCATTGACCTCGATCTTTCCCTGCCCGATCAGCGCCAGCACGGTTGTCAGGTCTTGTAGTGTCAGCTCGGGGCCGGCGCTGCGCTCGAAGCCAATGGATTCATAGCGGGCTGGCGGCTCTGGCTGCACAGGGATCTTCCACGGCTCTGGCTTGGGGGCCACCACACGCAACAGGGGATAGAGTTCGCTGAGAATGGTCTGGTCTTCATCCAGGAAAAGATCCAGGGGTGTAGGTTTGTAGCCGCTCCAATAGCGTTGCGGCGCCGGTGGCACGCGGCCATAGCGCAGGCGCATGGTGTCGGGTTGGTATTGACCGCCGGTGGCATGCACGGTCAGACTCAGCGCCTGCTGTGTGAGTGTATCCAGCCTGGGCCACAATTTACGCAGGGCGTTTTTGTTGCTCAGGTTTTCAATCAGGTAGAAAATAGCTTCATCGCGACGTACGGCATTGGGGTTGGGATGGCCGATGAACTCCAGCAGGATGCGGAGTGCACCGATATCGAAGCGCGTAAAGTGGCGGAAAAGCTGTTCCTGGATGGCTTTGACGGCGGATTCAGTCATGATGTTGGTCCTTTTCCTGATAGGCGCGTTTCATTGCAGTCTTTGTCACTTGTTGATAGATGGGGGCCAGCAGGCTTTCGAGGTCCAGCTGGGTGAAGGGGGGTGGGCCCAGACGTCGTAGTTGGGGGGCATTGACGGCGGGCGCAGAGATGTTCAGGGTGAGGGTCTCGATTTTACCCCCGATTTCCCAGAATGTAGTCAGCGAGTCTGCAA
>JAJRXO010000227.1 GCA_024276255.1 Chloroflexota bacterium
AAACACATAAACACGATGAGCACTCGCGTCGTGGCTTGCTCAAGTTGGTCGGGCAACGCCGCCGCCACTTGGCCTACCTGAAGCGGAAGGATGTCCAACGCTATCAGGAACTTATCCAGCGACTTGGCTTGCGCAAGTAGCTGAGCATAAGTAAAACGAAGCGAGTAGGTTCGACCGTCGTCGCCTACTCGTTTCTTCATACAATCCATATTCATTTTTTCTCCTCTCAAAGACACCGAGCGGGCAAGGGACAGGAATTGGAAAGAGCGCCGCATGCAGCGGACTGGACATGCGGCGCTGTTCCCAGTCCCTGACCTTGCCGATACGGAGGCGTGTCCGCTTGGGCAGCTCCTGGTGTTGTTTTGAGGGGCACAACGAGGTTTACCATGTCTTACTATCAGACAAAGCATTTTGAAGCCACCGTCGGTGATAAAACCATCGTGGTGGGAACCGGCGATCTGGCCAAACTGGCCGGGGGAGCGGTCACAGTCCATTTAGGGGGTGCTGTGGTGTTAGCCACAGCGACCGCTTCCAAATCGCCGCGCGAAGGTATTGATTTCTTTACGCTCAGCGTCGATTTTGAAGAACGGCTGTACGCCGCAGGGCGTATTCCCGGCAGTTTTTTCCGTCGTGAAGGCCGCCCCACCACCCAGGCTATCCTGACTGCCCGCCTGATCGATCGGCCGCTGCGACCCCTGTTCCCCAAAGGCTTCCGCAACGACGTCCAGATCATCATCACGGCTCTCAGCGCGGATGAAGAAAATCCGCTCGACATCCTGGGCATCAATGCCGCCTCTGCCGCACTCACTATCTCGGATGTCCCCTGGGACGGGCCGGTAGCTGCTGTGCGCGTGGGCTATATCGATGATCACTTCATCATCAACCCCACCTTTGCCGAGATCGAAACCAGCCTTCTCGATTTGCGTCTGGCGGGCACCCGTGACGGCATCCTCATGGTGGAAGCCGGCGCCAACGAGCTGCCTGAAGCCATGATGGTGGAAGGGCTGCGCATCGGTCACGAGGCCATGCAACCCCTGATCGATTTGCAACTGCAAATGCGGGAGCAGCTGGGCAAACCCAAGCGCACCTTCCCGGTTGTGTTACCCGATGAGCAGGCCGTGCAGGCTGTCGCCGACTTTGCCAGCGATCGTGTCGCCGAGGCTGTGGCTTCGGGGCTGAGCAAAGAAGCGCTCAGCGCTGCCTTTGAGACCATCCGCACGGAGATGCTGGAGGCACTGGGCGAAACCTACGAACCAAAGACCCTGGTTTCGGCCCTGGAAGATATCATCAAGGAAAAAGTTCGCAGCAGTATCCTGGATCGGGGCGTGCGTCCCGATGGCCGCGATGCCAAAACCATTCGCCCCATTTCCTGTGCTGTGGGCGTATTGCCCCGCACCCATGGCAGCGGGCTATTCACCCGCGGGGAAACCCAGGTGCTCACCATTGCCACCCTGGGCACCCCCCGCGATGCGCAAACCCTCGACAATCTCTCTCCCGAGGATACCAAGCGCTACATCCATCATTACAACTTCCCGCCCTTCTCCACAGGCGAGACCTGGCCCATGCGTGGCCCCAAGCGCCGCGAGATCGGGCATGGCGCCCTGGCCGAACGTGCTCTTGAGCCGGTGATCCCCCCGCAAACGGATTTCCCCTACACCCTGCGCCTGGTCTCCGAGGTCCTGTCGTCGAACGGATCGAGCTCGATGGCCTCGGTATGTGGCAGCACCTTGGCGCTCATGGATGCCGGCGTGCCTATTTCGGCGCCGGTGGCCGGCATTGCCATGGGCCTGATCAGCGAGGGCGATGTCGCCCAACCCGACAGCCGCTACGTGGTGCTGTCGGACATTCAGGGCATGGAAGATCATCTGGGCGATATGGACTTCAAGGTGGCGGGCACCGCCGCCGGCATTACCGCCCTGCAGATGGACATCAAGATCAAGGGCCTGAGCTTCGACCTGCTGGCCTCCGCTCTCGAACAGGCACGTATCGGCCGCCTGCAC
>JAJRXO010000228.1 GCA_024276255.1 Chloroflexota bacterium
AGCCCCGCAATAGAGCACCTCGGGCAATGCCCCCACCTGCACGCTCAGATTCGGGTCCTGCAGAAGCAGGGCTACGTCGGCGTCCGCATTCAGCGGATTGGCGCCGGTGGCAGTCCCGTCCTCGTTGCCAATCGACCAGGAGGCCTGTGCCTGGTTGGTGAGCGTCCCGCAGGATGCCACCAGGGCGGTGGCCGTATACAACGAGGACTGTCCCACTGCCAGGTCGAGGGGGCTGAAAGTGGGGGTGATCTGGGTGCTGGTCAATGCCGAGCCGAACGTATCCGTCATGACGGCGTTATAGACATTGCCCAGGCCCGTGTTCTTCAGTTCGATGGTCCAGGTCACCACATCGCCCACCGCAGCATCCTGTACGATGTTGGTCTTTGACAGGACCAGGTGTCCGCGGCCAGTGGGCACATTTTCCTGGGTGGTAGCGCATGCCTGCACCGTAGGCGAGCCGCTTTGCAGGCTGACGGAAAGCAGTTGGGATGAGGGTGCGTTGTCGGTGGTCGCCAGCTTCAAGGTGAAAGTGAGGATCTCGCCTGATTCCAGTGAATTGGCGGGGGCGGTGCCGGCAAGCGGCAGGGTAAAGGCTGTATTGGGGGTCGTGGTGCCGGGATCGATCAGCGTCGGGCTGTCAAGATTGCTGGCAACAGTGGCAGAACCTCCCAGATAATAGAAACCGACATTGGGATCTACCGCCAGGCTGACCTCTGTAGCGCTGATGGCGCTGTTGTTGGTGACGGTGACGGTGTACACATCCCCCGTCGTATTGCCCTCGCTAACCCGATAGGGCGGGATGGTAAGCACCAGATCCAGATCTGCTGACGGGGGGCACTGAGGCGCGGCCGCGGGAGAGAGAAGGGACGAAGCAACCGCCGGGGGCGTTGTCTCGCCAAACCAATCCGGCAGCAGATCCTGTCCCAAATCCTGCACCTGCTCCCCGCCCTGCACGCTGGCTCCGCTGTTCTGAGCTATAGTGGTATCGCTCACCGACTGAGATGCGGTTAGCCAGTCGGGCAGCAGCACATCGGCGCCGCCAGCAGCCGCGAAGCTGGTCATCGGCACCACGGGGCGACTGGCGGTGGGCGCGCCGGCAGAATCTTGCGGCATGGCCACGGATGGCTGCACGCGAGCAGGAGCGACGGCAACGCTAGCCGCGGCAGCATGCATGGGAATCAGCGCATTCAGCACCATGCCGAGAACGGCGATCCAGTGCATCATGCGCCAGGCAAAAGTCTGACGGTACGAAAGGGCGGTGGTACGCGAACGAGACATAGTCAGCTCCTCAGTGTGCGCGCGCAAGGGGGATGTCAGTTGGCATCCTTATACGCGCTGATCCATTGATCTATTTTCTCTCTAGTCATGACGCCGATCTGCCGGTATAAGACACGGCCTTCGGCATCCAAAAACAGGGTGGTGGGAAATCCCTGCACGTTGTAGCGTTGAGCAACGGCGCCATCCTCATCCAACACGATGGGATAGGGAATTTGGGTTTGTTCTACATAGGCAGCCACAACACCGGCCGCTTCCTTGACATCGATACCGACAAATTCCACGCCGGTGGATCTCCATTTCTCATAACCGGCAATGAGATTGGGGGTTTGTTTACGGCAGTAGGGGCACCAGGTCGTCCAGAAACTGAGGAGGACGGGATGCCCCAACAAATCTCCCCACGAAAGCATCTCCCCATTTTCTGCTCCCAGAATCGGTAGACTGAAGTCAGGCGCTAATTGCCCCTTGGCCAAACCTCTCTTCTCATCCCCGGTGGGCACGGGGAATGGCGTGGCTGCCAGGCGTTCCACCACGGCCAGGGTGTCGGTGTTGGGCAGTGAAACCTGCGCCGTAAGCTCAGACGTCGCCGTGGGACTGGTTACCGGGGTGGGGCCAGGCATGATGGCCGGAGCGGGCAAGGGGATGTCGGCAGCAGCGCCATAACTGATGCGGGCCTGATGTTGAAGGGATGCCAGATACAGTCCCACCGACTGGTCCATGGCTGCAGCCTGCTGACGAGTGAAGCGATCGACCGTGATCAGGCGGGTAAAATAGTCGCGGAAGGCTTCCCAACTCACCCCCTCCTGGGCCAGAGCCTGTTGTAGCGTTTCCTGTGAGATCTGCCGCCGGGACAGAAAAGCGGCGAGTATTTGATCGGCTTCGCTTTGCGGCACTTCGAAGCCGGCCGAGCGGGCCGCCTGCAATACCAGCACATCATTGATCAGGCGATCCAGCGCCGTTTCCTGAGGGACGGGCATGCCCAATACTGCGGCCATGGCCCGATCACTGCCCGCTACCACCTGCA
Source organism: Chloroflexota bacterium (assembly GCA_024276255.1). Classification (GTDB taxonomy): domain Bacteria; phylum Chloroflexota; class Anaerolineae; order J102; family J102; genus JAADGC01. The sequence goes on from JAJRXO010000228.1 coordinate 2,300, forward strand.
GGGCCTGCCGGTCCACGACTTCGCCGTTGACAATGGCGGCCACATTGGGATCCGCTGTGGGCGGAGGTGTGGGGGGGGCCAGTGCCGTGGCCGGGGCCAGCGGGGCCACAGTGGGCGGGATGGCCGTGGCCGTGGGGACAGGCGGCCTGGTGGGCACAGGCGTGGGCCGAGGCCGGGCCGAACTGCGCAACAATAGAAGAAAGAGCACCACAAGGCTCACGGCGACCATAAACGCAATCACCAGCAAGCTGAAGAGACGTCGCTGATTATTCGATGATGAAGGTGGTGCCTCAGATTGCATGTCCCTAATCCAGAAACCAGAGCGTGATGTAATTAGCGATGGAATAACATCGTCCGCATTCCTCTGCCGCGGCCCGTTCCCCCATTTTCACTATCATACGACCGGGCAAAGATGCTCATGGCCCTCGTGCTCCCAATCAGGTCTGGCACA
>JAJRXO010000229.1 GCA_024276255.1 Chloroflexota bacterium
AGATCGATTTGCCCCCTCTGTTTACCGCTGCTCCTATCCTACGAGTGATATGAATCATGTCTGAAACCTGGATTCTTGTTTTACAGGTGATCGCCTATGTGGGCATGGGGGTGGGTTTCATCGGCACCATGGCCCCGGTGATCCCCGGTCCCCTGCTGATCTGGCTGGGTGCTTTGTTGTGGGCGTGGGCTGATGGCTTTCAGCAGATCGGCTGGCCGGGTTTGGCCCTGATGGCCATGTTGGCGTTGATCGGTGAAGGCGGAGATCTGCTTTTTGCCACCCTGGGAGCCCGGCGCGGGGGCGCCTCATGGCAGGGCATGGTGGTGGCCAGTCTATTGTCGGTGCTGGGGCTACTCTTTTTCAGTTTTCCGGGCGCCCTGGTCGGCGGCATCGGCGGTCTGCTGGTGTGGGAAGCTCGACGGCATGACGGCGACTGGGCACAGGCCTGGGCCGCGGGCAAAGGCATGATCATCGGTTATGTGCTGTCGGCGCTGGTGCAGGTCACGGTAGCGGTGCTGATGATCGCCTTTTTCGTGTGGCAGGTATGGCTGTAAGCTGCCATGCCAGTGTCAGCCGGGCGTCATGTTTATGGTCGCCGTTATGATACAATGGGGATGCGATCTCACTATTTTTCAATTCTTTTCTTATGTTTAACATATGCTTGTATGGTCTAATGGACTATGGTGGCAACGAGCCGCTCCATTGCAACCTGCCAAGCAGTCAGGAGGATTAACGAACCATGATCTATTGGCTTCTATTTGCTTTACCCGGCCTTCTATTGGGTCTGTGGGCCCAGATGCGGGTGAAGAGCGCTTTCAGTAAATTCAGCCGCGTGGGCACGGCCAGTGGTATTACCGGCGCCCAGGCAGCTCGCATGATCCTGGACCACTACGGTCTTTATGATGTTCGTATCGAAGAAGCGAAAGGATTCCTTTCCGATCACTATGATCCACGCAAAAAGGTCCTGCGCCTGTCCCCTGACGTGGGGCGCAGCCCCTCGATTGCGGCGGTTGGCGTGGCTGCCCACGAGGCCGGTCATGCCCTGCAACACGCCAAGGGCTACGCTCCCCTGCAACTGCGCACATCATTGGTGCCCGCTGTGCAGTTCGGCTCCTGGCTGGGCCCCCTGATCTTCATGGCCGGTTTCTTGCTGCAAGCCTTTACCGGCAGCCCCTTCGGCTATCAGATCGCCGTGATCGGTCTGGTTCTGTTTGCCCTCACAGCCGTTTTCAGCATCATCACCCTGCCGGTCGAACTGGATGCCAGCAGGCGGGCCAAGAAGGAGCTGATCGCCGTGGGCGTGCTCAGCTCGGGCGAATTGCAGGGCGTGAAGACCACGCTGAACGCTGCTGCCCTGACCTATGTTGCGGCGGCGATTGCGGCTATAGGCCAGGTGCTTTACTACGCGTTCCTGCTGTCCGGGCGTCGACGCTGACCCTACCTATTATTTCTGTTTCTCCCCTCATCTGCCGGATGGAGATGGGGGGATTTTTTATGTCCTTGACCCCAGGGCTTCAGATTACAAACTCTCCGTCTTCGTTTTGGGTACGCCCTGCATCGTGCTATACTGTGGCGCGAATCGCGTCATTTTCAGATTGTTGCCAAAAGGAACCCTTTACGATGAAAAATCATTCACGTGTTCATATTCTTCTCGTTCTTGTCGCCCTATTTATATTCGCCACAGCCTGCGCCGTCACGTCCGGATCTGAGAAACCTGCCGAGGAGACAGTGGCCGCGCGGCCGACCCTGCA
>JAJRXO010000230.1 GCA_024276255.1 Chloroflexota bacterium
ATTGATCTGTTTCGATATAAAGTGCTGGCCTTTGCCACGTCTTCCTTTTTTGTCGGTATGGCCGGGGCGCTTATCGCCCACTGGCGGCAGATTGTGACGTGGGAACGCTTTACTGTCGATATTTCCATCCTCTATCTGGCCATGATCATCATTGGCGGTCTGGGTTCGGTTTCCGGTTCCATTTATTGGGCCATTTTCATGACCCTCTTGCCTGCCTTTTTGGGGAATATGGGGCGCTCACTTAGCGGCGTGTTTCCCATCATGGATCACCTGATCCCCTTTGTGCAAAAAGCGGTCTTTGGCCTCGTCATCATCCTGTTTTTGATCTTCGAACCTGAAGGTATCGCCAAAATGTGGCGCAATGTCAAGGACTACTTCAGATTATGGCCTTTCAGCTATTGACGAAACGTTGCCTTTTTAGCGATAATAGGACAAACCCCTGAACATTCTTTTAGCAAATCTCATGATTTGTGCGACCCCAAGGAGTAAAAAACGATGATTGTTAAAGAGGCAATGACGCCTAATCCTGTAACCGTTGAGATCACCTCTACGTTACCGCAGATCGTTGAGATCATGCGCGAACACAGTATTCGCCGCGTGCCCGTGATGCACGGCGATCGCCTGATGGGTATTGTATCGGATCATGATGTGATGACAACCATGCCTTCGCCGGCTACCACGCTCAGCCGTTGGGAAATGAACACGCTGCTGGAAAAAGTGACGGCCAAAGAGATCATGACTTCACCAGTGTATGTGGCCGCTCCCAACTGTCCCATTGAAGAAGTTGCCCGCCTCATGTTGCAGCGCAAATTCGGCGCCATGCCCGTGCTGGATGACGATGACAAGCTGATAGGTATTGTCACGGAGAGCGATATTTTTCGTATGTTTGTAGACATGCTCAGCGGTGAAGAGCCTGGCCTGCGCTTTGAGCTGCGAGTGGAGCGGCATCGCGGCGTGCTTTCGAACCTGGCCCGCATCGTCAACGACAATGGCGGCGGCATCATCGCCATTGCGACCTTGAATGAGCCCGATAACCGCTACAAGCGCGTACTTGTGAAAGAAGAAGGCGCTGATGCCGAACGCGTGCGCGTCGCCCTGGAAGCCGCGGATGTGGAAGTAATCGACATTCGCGAGCGCGGCGTTTGCGGTATTCGCCTGATCAAGAATTAATTTCGCCGTCGGCAGAACCGTTGATGAATGCCGACACTCCCGCAACTTCATAACGCCAATCTACCTGCCATGAGGGGCCCCTGGCTGATCATTCAGGGAGCCGCGACACATTTGTTATTTCTACAGGGGCCCCTCCCCTGAATCCGGGTTGTCACCATCGAACGATGGTTTAATTTACTTTTAACTCACACACCCTTCTCAGGAGGAGTCATCATGAGAAAGCAAATCCTTGCAGTTGTTGGCATACTGATTTTGGGTATGCTCCTGGCCGCGTGCGGCGGAGGCGGCGGCGCCAGTGAGCCCATCAAGATCGGCGCCGTTTTCGATCTGACCGGCCCCACGTCGGATGTGGGAACCCTGTATGCCAACGGTGAAAGGGGCTATGTGGAGTGGCTGAACGCCAATGGCGGGATCAATGGTCGCCAGGTCGAGCTCATCGGCCAGGACTACGCATATGACGTTGCCAAGGCCGAGCAGCTGTATTCGCAATATGTGAATCAGGACAAGGTTGTTGCCTTTATGGGTTGGGGTACAGGCGACACCGAAGCTCTGCGCGGTAAGATCGCCACCGACAAGATCCCCTTCATGTCGGCTTCCTACTCCATCAACCTCATCAACATCGACGAGGCGCCTTACAACTTCCTGGCTGGCACCAGCTATTCCGATCAGATGGTGATTGCCCTGCAATGGGTTAAAGAGGATGCAGCCAAGAAAGGTGTGGACCCCAAGGTGGTGGTCTTCCATCACAATAGCCCCTTTGGCGAAAGCCCCGTTCCCGATGGCCAGGATTATGCCGACGCCAACGGCATTGCCTACACCAACATGGCCATGCCCAGTGGCGCCACCGACCTGACCCCTCAACTCACGCAGGCCCAGGATTTCGGCGCCAACTACATCATCATCCAGAATGTCTCCAGCCCGGCCGCTCTGCTGCTGAAAAACGCCAAAAGCCTGGGCATGACCAATTCGGTGCAATTCATTTGCCTTAACTGGTGTGCTGACGAGCTCTTCATCAAGCTCTCCGAAGGCGCAGCCGAAGGCACCCTTGGCATCCTGCCCTTCACCGCTGATCTCACGGTACCCGGCGCTCAGGATGCCGCCAACTTCCTGAAGGAGAAAGGCGACAGCCTGGAGAGCCAGGGCCTGCATTACGTGCAGGGTTGGTGGACCATGGCCACCATGGTGGAAGGGATCAAGCGCACGCTTGATGCCGGAAAGGAACTCACCGGTGAAAACCTGCGTGCCTCTCTGGAAGGAATTCAGAATTTCGAAACCGGTGGCGTGACAGCCCCGCTCAACTTCAGCCCCACCGATCATCGGGGCAATGATGCTGCTCGCATCCATCAGGTGAAGAGCGACAAGTGGGTACCGATCACCGACTTCATCCGCAGTCGAATTACGCCCAAACTGCGTAAATAAGCTGCCCACCTCAGGCATGCAGGCGCCCGTCGTCTGCATGCCTCTTCTTTTGTTGGGGAATCCCATTATGCTCACACTCAATAATGTCGAAGTGATCTACGACGATGTCATTCTGGTGCTGAAAGGCATGTCGATGGAAGTGCGCGAGGGGCAGATCGTGGCTTTGCTTGGTTCCAATGGCGCCGGCAAATCGACCACACTCAAGGCCATTTCCGGCCTGCTCAAGCCCGAGGATGGTGAGGTGACCGATGGCGAAATCCTGTTTTACGATCGGCCTATTCACAATCGCGATGCCGCCGAGATCGTGCGCCAGGGCATCTTTCAGGTCATGGAGGGACGGCGAGTATTCGAGCATCTGACAGTGGAAGAGAATTTACGTGCCGGCGCGTATACGGCTCGTGGCCGCGGTACATTTGCTGCAGACCTGGAACTGGTTTACACTTACTTCCCCCGGCTCAAGGATCGGCGTCATCAAACGGCTGGTTACCTTTCGGGCGGTGAGCAACAGATGTTGGCCATTGGCCGGGCACTGATGGCGCACCCCAAGCTGATGATGCTGGATGAGCCCTCGCTGGGCCTGGCTCCCCTGTTGGTACGGGAGATATTCAACATCATTCAACGCATCAACTCCGAGCAGAACACCACGATCCTGTTGGTAGAACAGAATGCCCGCCTGGCCTTGGGCGTCTGCGATTATGCCTACATCATGGAAAGTGGCCGCATTGTGCTGGCCGGTGATCCCCAGACCCTGGCCGATAACGCCGATGTGCGCGAGTTCTACCTGGGACTTACCGAAGTGGGCAAACGCAAGAGCTATCGCGATGTCAAGCACTACAAACGCCGTAAACGCTGGCTATCATGAGCTGCTTTCTGGCCCAGGCCGACGGCTCTTGGCTGCCGAAACCATTTCGGCTGCTGCGCCCGGACTATCTAATATATCTCATACCTGTTACGATCTGACAGCCAACCATGTTTGACAAATCTGAAATTGCCACTATACTGTTGCCCATCCTCCGCCATCCTTTCAGGCTGTCAAGCTCTCAACGAAGCGGGTTGGGCAGGGAGGTGGCGGGATCGTTGATCCCATGGTGGTTTCCGCAACGGTCCGACCGTTGTACTTTCAACCCTCACTCACTCTTTTGAAGGAGAAGAAGCGTATGAAACACATGAAATGGTTCACCCTCATTGCGGTGGTTGTACTGGCACTTGTGCTGGTTGCCTGCGGTGGCAACAAGGAAACGCCAGCTCCAACCGAAGCGCCGGC
>JAJRXO010000231.1 GCA_024276255.1 Chloroflexota bacterium
GGGATACCGCCACCTGGCTTTGGGCAGATGTCCCCGTACTCCATGGGAATCATCCACAACGAGAATGGGTGCGGACACTGCGCCAGCACATCAACGGCCACCGACTAAATTGATACAGTCTCCCCCCCACCTAGCCTCCCATCGCTCCCGCTGGTCGCAGGGGGAGGAATAACCCCCTCCCCTGAAAGGGAGCGCAGCGACCGTCGGGGGAGGGATGGGGAGAGGGCCTTAGCCTTTGACATTTTCCGTCCGGCCATTGTAAGCTGGAGGCATCCATTTATCCCCCACCACATTCCATTCTCTTGTCATCGAAATCACCATGGGCTACAACGAGTACATCGCCATCGAGGGCGTCATCGGTGTGGGCAAAACCACACTGGCACGAATGCTGGCGCCCGCTCTCAACGCCGAACTATTGCTGGAAGTCTTTGAAGAGAACCCGTTTCTCAGTAGTTTTTATGCCGATCGTCAACGCTACGCTTTTCAGACTCAGATATTCTTTCTGATCAGTCGCTATCATCAACAGTATCGCGTCATCCCCCAGACCCTGGAACACAGTCGCCTGGTCAGCGACTACATGTTTGACAAGGATCGCCTTTTCGCCCAGCTGAACCTGGCAAACGACGAACTGGCCGTGTACGAACGCGTGCAATCCATCCTGGGCGCCCAGATCCAGACGCCCGATCTCGTAGTGTTCCTGCGCGCTGACACCGACGTGCTCATGCAGCGCATTGCCTATCGTGATCGCAGCTACGAGCGCAACATGAGCAGCGATTATATCGATGCCCTGCGCCAGACCTATGAGAACTTCTTCCAGCATTATACGCAGGCGCCCGTACTGGCTATCGATACCAACGATCTCGATTTTGTGCGCTCGGAGGATGACCGGGAACACATCATCGGTATGATCCGGGCGGCGTTGGAACAGGGCGCCATTCAGCAGACCCTGCCGAACCTACATCAGGCCGACGCGCCCTCAGGAGTGCGCATCCTGCATAGCAACCGCCGACGCCTGCCTGATTTCCAGCGCTTTCACCGCGCCCTCGATCAGGAAAAGCGATTTGCTTCCGATCTGGCCCTGAACTTCGCCGGCATGGTCGAGGAAGTGGGCGAGGTGGGACGCGAACTCAAACTCATGTGGCGGCAGGTCGAACGCACGGCCCCCCTGCTTGGCAACCGTCAGGAAGCGCTGGAGCGAGCTCTGGCCGAACGTCGCCCCATGCTGGCATCCGAACTTGCCGACGTGCTGGCTTATGTGCTCAAACTGGCAAACTACACTGACATCAATCTGGAGCAGGCCTACATCGACAAAATGGAGCGCAATTGGCAGCGCCAATGGCCGAGTGGTGTCGATGAACCCAGCGGGGAGTCATCATGAGCAAACGCTTCATTGCCGTCGCCGGGAACATCGGTGTGGGCAAATCGACCCTGACGCAGATGCTGGCCCAACAATTGCACTGGGAACCGTTTTTTGAGGCCGTGGATGATAATCCTTATCTGGCCGATTTCTACGCCGACATGTCGCAATGGGCCTTCCATAGCCAGATTTTCTTCCTGGCCCGTCGCCTGCGCCATCACCATGAGCTTCTGGCTCGCCCCCACTCGGTGATCCAGGACCGCAGTGTGTATGAAGATGCCGAGGTTTTTGCCCGCAATCTCTATGAACAGGGGGCCATGGTCGAACGTGATTATCGCCTGTATCGGGAGCTTTATGAGACCATGTGCCGGGTGCTGCCGCCTCCCGATCTCGTCATCTACCTCAAGGCCGACGTGCCCACCCTGATCAATCGCATCGCCCTGCGCGGACGTAGTTTCGAACAACAGATCGATCCCGCCTACCTGCAACGTCTGAATCGCCTGTACGACGACTGGATCGGCGCTTTCAATCTCTGTCCGGTGCTCACGATCCAGGCCAGTACACTCGATTTCGTGGCATCCGAACAGCATCTTCACCTGATCTTGCAGGCCGTGCAACAGAAACTGGCTGGCAAAGACATTCTGCTTCTGCCCTGAGAGGACCCTGATGACACATTCTACTCCATATTTTCTCGGCGTTGATTTGGGCGGCACCAAAATCCTGGCCGCCGTGGCCGATGCCGGGGGCCATATCGTGGCTCGAAAAAAGAAGAGGACAGCCAAAGCCGGCCAGCCTGGTTCACCGCAGATCGTCCTGGAACGCATGTTGGAAGCGGTGCATGAGGTATTGGCCGAGGCGAAGCTAAGCCTGGATGATATCAAAGCCGTGGGAGTCGGCGCCCCCGGCCCTGTCAACCTGCAAACCGGTTTTGTGCAACAGGCAGCCAACCTGCCCGGCTGGGATCAGGGCTTTGCCCTGGGCGCTGTCCTGGAAGACGCGCTGGCGCGGCCTGTCTTTGTGGATAACGATGTCAATCTGGGGACGCTGGGTGAAGCCGCTTACGGCGCTGGCAAGGGCAAGCAGGATGTGATCGGCGTGTTCATCGGCACCGGTATTGGCGGCGGCATCATCCTGGATGGCAGGCTGCGGCACGGTGTGCGCGGCTCTGCCGGCGAGATCGGACATATCATGATGGATCCACACGCTGCACGCTGTGGATGTGGCATCAATGGACACATCGAGGCCCTTGCCAGCCGGGGTGCTATCAGTCGCAAGCTACGCAGGGCAATCCTCGACGGGAAAGCCCC
>JAJRXO010000232.1 GCA_024276255.1 Chloroflexota bacterium
AACCACATCCCGCCCCAAACATACAAAAACAAGGGTCGACCGTTGTCGAGCCGACAGCGAAAGCGGGGCCAGACACATCAAATCCGCCGCATTCCCTGCGACGGATTTTCTCGGGCTACAGCAAACGTTGATTACACGCCAGTAAAGGTCGTGGTTCAGCCCTCGCCGCGCACCCCATCGAAAACTAGATCAACCACCTCATCCAGGCGCTGACTGAGCGCCAGCTGAAAATCGCCACTGCACCAGTTGACCACCTGCTGGAAATAAAGCATATACAGGGTGTCGGCAATGAAAGCAGCATTGGCCTGACGGGCGACCTCGCCATCGCGTTTGCCCTGTTCGATGAGCAACGCCAGCATGGCCCGAAAATCCAGCTTGGCGCGCTTGTTACCTATCAGATCCGGCAGCCGCAAGCCGCGATACACCATCGCCCGCACCAGCTCACGATCGGCCTCCAGACCGGCAGCCAGAGCATGAAATACAGCTTTGATCTTCGAACGCGCTGTGTGACCCTGCACCAGTTCTGAGGCCGGAACATTGCCCATACGCCCCAGCATCTGTTCACCAAGCGCCAGAAGAACCTGTTCTTTGGAAGGGAAATAATTAAAGAATGTGCCCTTGGCCACGCCAGCTTCACGCGTGATCTGCGACACCTTGGTCTCGTCGTATCCTTGCTCACGAAACAAGCGTAATGAAGCCGCCAGCAATCGCTGACGTTTATCCTGTTTTTGAGAATTGGAAATGAGTGTGGGTTTTTGTCGTGGCATTGCGTACGTAGCAACTTGTCCCATGGAATGTTGACCTCAATGAACTCTCAGGGCGAACCTGATATCAGAATTAGGATTTCGGATGGTTTCGGTTGTGATGACGCCGGGTTCTGTAAAAAGTTATGGCTTTCGCACTTTAAGTCATCTCTACCCGATCCTGAAACGCCCTTACTTCAACTCATGCCCGTGTACCAACTGCTAACAACAACCTCTCAACTCATCCATCCCAAAACCTCTCAACTCGTCTCGGTCACATCTCATCACCAGGCATCACGGCGAGCAGGCAGGCAAACACACAGGGGCGTTTTACACACAATCTTGGGAGGGGCAGGAGCTATGCGAATTACGGCTCAATTGCAGTAAAACGCCTGAATGCATCATGAAGGAAAATAGCAATCGTCAGGTAAGCCAGAGACAATATACAATTGGAGAGTGCACGCCTTTGGCGTAAAGCACGCAGTCCACTATAATCATCTATCAGCCTTTTGGCAAATTCCAACACAGGTGATCTTTGTGGCTCAGTCTGCTGAAAGGGCGCGACAACGCCCTCTTATCGGAATACCTACCCAGCATTATAGTGTGCCGCCCGGCAAACATATCCACGGCGTGCGCAACACCTATGTCCAGGCCCTGCATCTGGCCGGTGCTGCCCCCCTACTCATCCCCTTGGCGCTGGACACCTCCACTTATCATGGTATTTTTCAGCAGCTGGATGGTGTTTTTCTGCCCGGGGGACCGGACATCCTACCTGCCAGCTATGGTTAAAACGCCCATGCCCTGCTGGGGCTCACCGACAGCGGACGCGATGAACTCGAGTTGCAACTGGCGCGCTGGGCAGTCGAGAGCGGCAAACCCGTGTTTGGCGTCTGCCGCGGCCATCAGGTGCTGAATGTGGCCCTCGGGGGCAGCATGTATCAGGATGTACAACTGATTCCCCATGCCGATCGCCATGATTTCCGCGGCAATGGCTACGCCCGTGATCTGCGGGCCCACACGGTGCAACTCGATCCCCACAGCCATCTGGCCCAAATCGTAGGCCCCAATCCCGCGGTCAATTCCCTGCACCATCAGGCCATCAACCGCCTGGGCAATGGGGTACGCGTGGTTGGGCGCTCGCCGGGCGGCGTCATAGAAGCCATTGAAGTCATCGACCATCCCTATGCCATGGGCGTGCAATGGCATCCGGAAGAGCTGATCGCTGATCCTGCCATGCTCGATCTCTTTCGGCAATTCGTATTGGCCTGCCTGCCGGTCGGCGCCGCTAGCCCTGCATGATGCCCGATTCCGTCGCTTCACAACCGGCTATCGGTGTATTCGACTCTGGCGTAGGCGGCCTTTCGGTGTGGCAAGCCGTGCGCCAACTGCTTCCGGCAGAATCGATTCTGTATGTGGCAGATCAAAAACACGTGCCCTACGGCAATCGCCCGCGAGCAGAGATCGCCCGACTTACGCACGCTGCCACGGCCTGGTTGTGGCAACAGGGCGTTAAAGTGGTGGTCGTTGCCTGCAACACGGCCTCGGCAGCGGCGCTGAACAGCCTGCGCC
>JAJRXO010000233.1 GCA_024276255.1 Chloroflexota bacterium
GTTCTTCAACCCAAGGCCCTGGCCTTGCCCGAGCTGGCATCCGGTCGCGCCAGTAGCCGACTAGCCATGCACCTGCCGGCGATGCCAGTTTTCGGCGAACAGATCAAAGGTAACTTGCTGGCGGGGGTGGGCGCGTACAAAATCCTCGTTTAGAGTCACGCCCAGGCCCGGCCCCGGCGGCAGCGGGAAGCTGCCATCCTCCACCTGCGGGAAACCATATACGGCATCCTTAACCCAGGCATCTACGAAATCGTTGAAATGCTCCTGGATCTTGAAATTGGGCATGGCGGCCGCCACATGCAGGGCGGCCATAGTGGCGACCGGGCCCCCAACATTGTGCGGCGCCATCAGCACATAATAGGTGTCTGCCCAGGCTGCCATACGTAGTGTCTCGGCAATACCGCCAAAATAGGTGATATCCACCTGCAGGATGTCGCATGCCTGTAATTCTAGCAGCTCGCGGCACTCATAGCGCGTGTGCAAGCGCTCTCCGGTGGCCACGGGTAAGGAAACCTTGTCGGCTGTCTTTTTCAGCGCCCGCAAGTTCTCCGGCGGCACCGGTTCCTCAATCCAGCCGGGATGGAAGGGCTCGAGCTCGTGGGCGATGGCAATGGCCGTTGCCGGATTAAAACGGCCGTGCATCTCCACAAAGATGTCGAAATCCGGCCCTACGGCATCCCGTACTGCTTCCACCAGAGCGATAGAGCGCAGCATCTCATCGCGTTCCAGCTCGTAAAAACCGGCACCGAAGGGGTCCAGCTTAGCAGCTTTGTAACCAGCTGCGGCCACCCGGCGGACTGCGGCCGCAAATTCATCGGGCGTGCGCTCTACTGTGTACCAGCCATTGGCATAGGTTTTAATACGATCGCGCACTGCACCCCCCAGCAAGCGGTACACCGGTTGATCGAGCGCTTTGCCAATGATATCCCAACAGGCGATTTCGATAGCCGAGATCGCACCCATCACGATATCGGCTGCTCGACCAAAATCACGACGGAACATATCCAGATAAATGCGTTCGAAATTGAAGGGATCCTGCCCCAATACGTAGTTAGGCACGGCTTCTTGCAGATAGCCCAACAGGGCATCGGTGCGGTTGAGCATGCGCACCTCTCCGACGCCAGAAAGCCCTTCGTCGGTTTCAACCACCACAAAGGTGAGATTCCGCCAGGGGGTGCCCATCACCAGGGGGCGCACATTGCTGATACGCATTGGTATCCTCCAGAAAACGAGAAGTGGGAGTTTGAGTAAAAGAGAAAAACGAAAAAGGGGCTATGCCACCCTACGCAATACGTAACACGTAATACGTAACACACTCCATCTTTACAGCATCGCTTCTCGCTGCCAGAAGGCCGACTCGCGATGACGCAGGCGTTCGTTGGCCGTCGGTTGGCCCGAGGCCACAGCGACCATCAGCTGGTACAATTCCCGGCCCAGTTGCTCCAGCGAAGTCCCGCGTAGCGCCCGGCCAGCATCGAAGTCGATGACATCAGCCATGTTCTGAGCCGTCTCGCTGTTCGATGCGATCTTGAGTACGGGCACAAAGGGGTGACCGGTAGGAGTGCCCAGCCCGGTCGTAAAAGCCACGATATTGGCGCCGCTGGCAACGGTGGCAGCTACAGAGAGCACGTCGTAGCCGGGGGTATTGAGCAGATACAGGCCGGGGCCCGTGGCTGATTGCATGTAATCCAACACCCCTACAATAGGACTGCTTCCGGCCTTTTGCACAGCTCCCAGCGCCTTCATCTCGATCGTGATCAGACCCTGGCGCAGGTTTCCTAACGACAGGTTCTCGTTCAGATGGGCGCCGCTACGCCGGGCATAAGCCGCAAAATCTTGCACAAGGGAGATCACGGCTTTGCTCGTCATGGCATCCACTGCGCGTCGGGCCAGCAAACGCTCAGCCCCTACCATCTCTGAGGTCTCCGGGAGGATCACTGTGCCGCCGGCATGCACCAAGCAGTCGCTCACCAGCCCCAGCGCCGGATTGGCCGTGATACCCGAAAAGCCATCGGAGCCGCCGCATTGCAGGCCCAGGCTGAGAGCGGACACCGGCACTGGCTGGCGATGGTGGCGGCGAGCCTCGGCAGCCATGTCACGGATGGCATCGAGGGCCGCTCGTAAGAGGGCATCTTCGCTGCCCAGGGCCTGCTGGGTGAGCGTGATAACAGGTTTCCATGTGCCGTTAAGTAAGGCTTGCAGACGATGCGGCGGCGTTTTTTCGCAGCCCAGGCCGATGACCAGTGCGCCTGCTACGTTGGGATGTAAAATGGCCGCCGCCATGTAATGCAACAGGTTGTCCAGATCGCGGCCATCTGTCAGGCCGCAGCCACTGTGATGTTGCAGGACCACCACGCCATCCAGTCCTTCGCCAGAACCATGAACGACGTGCGAGAGCAGTTCGCCGGTGCGGGCGTAGTGCAACCACGGATCGTCGCCTGCCCGACCCAACGTACGATCGGCGAGATCTGCAATACGCCGACTGATCTGCTGCGTGCAGAGAATGGTATGCACCACCAGCAAGTAGTTGCGTGTACCCACCCGGCCATCCGCTCGCACATAACCCTTGAATGTAGTGGGCAGCCCCGCCATGAGGGGCGGTCGCCAGGCAACGGCCTGTATGGGAATCTCGTCTCCGGTTTCATTCAGTGACTGCAGATTATCGTTGCTCACCAGCTCGCCAGCCCGCACGCACCGACGCGTGCGCCCCACCGGCATGCCATACATGCGGGCCGCTACGCCGGCTGCTAAAGCCCGTACATATACTTTATGACGCGCAGGCACAGCCGTCTGCAATGTCAACCTTAAGTCATCGATGACGCAATCCTGTCCGGCCGTCAGATTTTTCAGGGCCACGACCATGTCGTCGTCCGGGTGGATACGCAAGAGAGCTTTCAACGTCCGCACCAGCCGCCATCTACCGGCAGTACCACGCCGCTCACATAGTCGGAGGCATCCGAGGCCAGAAACACGGCAGCGCCCTTCAGATCAGCGGGTTGTCCCCAGCGTCCTTTGGGGATACGGGCCAGGATCATCTGGTTACGATGTTCATCTGCCAGGAGGGTGGCGGTCATGTCGGTGGCCATGTAGCCAGGGGCGATAGCATTCACATTGACGCCCCGACCCGCCCATTCATTGGATAGAGCCTTGGTGAGTTGGCCCACGCCGCCTTTGGCCGCAGCATAGGCGGATACTGTGACGCCGCCGAAGAAAGTGAGCATTGATGCCACGTTGATGATCTTGCCGTGGCCTTGCGCCAGCATGTGTTTACCTGCCAGTTGATTGAGCAAAAACATGGAACTCAGATTCACCTCGAGCACGGCATCCCAATCTTCAATGGGATAGGTTTCGGCGGCGTGGCGGGTAATAATGCCATGTCCAACGATAAGGATGTCCAGTCCCTGCAAGCGTTGCAATGCGGCGCGGAAGGCGCCATGCAACTGACCGCGATCTCCCAAATCAGCCTGGATGGGATGCACCGAACGACCGGTTCGCGTGCTGAGAGCCGTGGCTGTGCTGAACACCCGCGTGCTTTTGCCCACGATGGCGACATCGGCGCCTGCCTCCAACAATGCTTCGGCCAATCCCTGGCCCAGGCCCCGGCTGCCGCCGGTGATAAGAGCTTTGCGGCCGCTCAGATCAAACATCGTCATGATTGCACCTCGAACAAAACTTTGAGCGTCGTACCCCGCTGCGCCGCCTCGAAAGCTGCAACGGCCTGCGATAAGGGGAAACGGCGCACAGGAAAGCGATCCAGTGCGATTTGTTTGCCGGCTGCCAGATGCACAGCTCGGTCGAAGTCGTCCTTTGTATACACCCGGCTGCCGATCAGGCTCACTTCATGAAAATTCAGAGTTTGTAAATCCAGGGCTGCCGGTTGTTTGAACACGCCTACCTGCACGATCTGCCCGCGTATACGCACCAGCTGCAGCAGCAGCGGGGCTACACTGGCGTGGCCAGTCGCTTCGAAGAGCACGTCTGCGCCCCGGCCTCCCAGCTCTGCTCGCACCGCTGTCTCTAAATCCGGCCGATCGGCGGGCAGGACATGCAGGCCCAGGTCGCGCGCCAGCGCCAATCGCTGCGAGGTGATCTCAGTCAGCAGCACTCGACCGGCTCCGGCTGCCTGCGCTACCAACGCCAGCAATACGCCAATAGGTCCAGCGCCGGTGATCAACACATTGTCGCCCACCCGCATTCGCGACAGACGCACGGCGTGCACGGCTACGGCCAATGGCTCGACGAGCGCGCCGAGGGGAGCCGGAAGCTGGTCGGGCAGAGGATGCAGGGCGGACACGGGCGCCAGCATGGTTTCAGCAAAACCGCCGTCCGCATCGATACCCAGTAACCGCAAACGTTGACACACATGCTGTTGGCCCATACGGCAGGCGTAGCACTGCCCGCACGACAACAGGGGATAGACTGTGACTCTCTGACCCAAGTACAACCCGGACGGCGCCGATGGTGGCAGCTCGAGAATGCGACCCTCCAGCTCGTGCCCCATGATCAACGGCGCCTGCGCCCGCGGATGTTTGCCCGCGAAGATGGCCAGATCGGTGCCGCAGATGCCGACATAATCCACTGCCAGCAGGGCCTGGCCAGCTGCCGGTCGCAGTGGCGGGCGATCAGCAGGTGTTACCTGATGGGGACCTTGATAGATGAGCGCTTTCATGGTCGGCGCCCTTCCTGTACCGCGGCCACAAAAGCAGCCGCCCGCCGCTGGATCTCGGCCAGATCACCGGATTCGAGCAGGGACTGGTTGATCAAATGGCTGCCTACGCCTACGGCAACGGCACCAGCCCGGATGAAAGCTGCTGTGTTGTCCAGCGTCACACCGCCCACGGGCACGAGGTCGATGTGCGGCAGAGGTGCTCGTATCGCCTTGACAAAGGCCGGGCCGCCGATGCTGGCCGGAAAGAGCTTAATCATGTCGGCACCTGCTTCCCAGGCCGTGAGCACTTCGGTGGGCGAAAGGCAACCGGGCATGACGGCTACACTGTAACGTTTGCACAGCGAGATGACGTCAAGGTTGAGCGTGGGGCAGACGATGAAGGCAGCGCCTGCAAGAATGGCCGCCCGCGCGGTTTCACTATCCAGCACGGTGCCTGCACCAAAGAGCACATCCTGGCCATACCGGGCCGCGGCGGCAGCGATTACGTCGAGGGCGCCGGGCGTGGTCATGGTCACTTCCATGGCGCGACAGCCGCCTTCGCGGATGGCATCGGCGGCAGGCAA
>JAJRXO010000014.1 GCA_024276255.1 Chloroflexota bacterium
CTCGTACTGGCCACGCAACGCCCTGTGGCCACCGTGGTGGGAGGGCTGGTCAAGGCCAACCTGCCCCTGCGCCTTGTGGGAGCGGTGGCCTCGCCCGAGGATGCCAAGGTTGCCACCGGCATTGCCGGTACCGGCGCCGAACGCCTGGCCGTCCGCGGCGATTTTCTCCTCGTCTCTCACGCCCGGCTGCACCGGTTTCAGGCCGCCTACATCAGCGACGCCGACATCCCCGCTTTCGTTGCCTCCATTCGCCAGTCGGGCCAGCATCGCCCCCGACCAACCATATTCACCCGCACGCCCGCCTCCATTCCTCCCCCATCCCGCTTATGAAACATGTTCTGATCGCCATGCTGGTCGCTGCCACCGCCACCCTGGTGGGCGTCCTCGCCTTTCGCCTCAGTGTCGACGCCCTCGCCCTGATCGTCGGCGTGCTGCTGGGCATGGCAGCCATGGTTCCTACTGTAGTTATCGGCGGGCTGGTGCTGTGCCGCTCCCTGGAGAAAAAAGACACAGAGCGGTACAGCTCGCATATGACCACGCAACCCCCTGTGATCGTGGTCAGCGGCGGCATGCCCTCAACCTGGCTACCGCCTGTTCAACAGCAACAAGCCACGCCGCAGGCACTCATGAGCCAATCATCACCTGCACCCCGCAGGTTTCAGGTGCTGGGCTTTGAGGAAGAAAGCGAAATCGAGCAGGATGCCTTAATCTAGTGAATGCGACGCGACCGCCACGTTGCCCAGGCCAGTACGCCCACCAACACAGCTAACAGACCCTCCAGCCAACGCAGGGGTTTAGTAGGGGAACGCGGGGCAGGTTGGGGAACAGGTGTTGGCCGGGGTGTGAAAGTGGGACTTGGCTGGGGGGCGGACGTGGGTCGGGGCGCGAGAGTGGGCGTCGGTTCGGAGGTAATGACAGCGGTTTCCTGCGCCCGTGTGATACCCATGGCTGCCACTTCCTTCGTTAGCTCCACCTTCTTTTCAACCTCTACTTCCTTCATTACCATGGGTTCCGACGGAGACGCGGCCATGGGAGCAGCCATATCTTCTGTGCGCAGGCCTTCTACTTCCGCTTCGGTAGAGGAAGCGGGGGCCTCCTCCACGACAGCCGGCGCAAAAGCTATCTGCGGCTGACTGGCTGGCGCAACCACGCCGCCAAAGTCGAGCCCCAACACGAGAGCGAGGGCGATTGCCGCCACGGCCGTGGCGGCCGGAAGCAATCGCTGCCATAACGTAATCCTCCGCCGCTCTCGATGGGGCTGCACCTGTGCCTCCGAAAGCACAAATGCTCGCGGCACCGGCATCGGCTCCATCTGCGCCATCAGATCAACGGTCATCTGAAGCTCGGCCAGGCGGCGCCGCAGCGCAGGTTGAGCCTGCAATGCCGCTTCCACGCGCGCCCGGTCGGCCGGCGTCAATTCAGAATCGATGTAGGCCGAAAGTAACTCGTCACTGATGGAAGAGCGAGAAGAAGGAAAAGAAAAGATCATAAACAATTAAGAAGACATGGGAGTAGCATTTTTAAGACGATAGCGGGGGGGTAAATGTTCC
The DNA here is from genome assembly GCA_024276255.1 of Chloroflexota bacterium. GTDB lineage: Bacteria > Chloroflexota > Anaerolineae > J102 > J102 > JAADGC01. Next base: position 1,551 of record JAJRXO010000014.1, read on the forward strand.
TCGTGCGCCTGCAGGATGACGCGCAATTTGCCGCGAGCCCGGCTCAGCCGCGACTTCACGGTCCCCAGCGAAATGCCCATCGTCTGGGCGATCTCATCGTATGACATGCCCTGCACATCGGAAAGCACAACCACCATGCGCTGCTCTGGCGGCAGTTGCGACAGCGCCCACTGCAAGATCTGCGCCAGTTCTCGCCGCTCGGCATGAGCATCCGGGCCTTCTCCCGGATCCGTAAGGCGCACGCTATGCTCGGGGCTCACCAGCACATCATCCAGGCTATCTGTGGAGCGCCGCTTGGCGGCCCGTAACATATCGTAGCAGGTATTTGTAACAATACGCAGCAGCCAGGCCTTAAACGACTGACCTCGAAAGCGATCCAGGGCCTTGTACGCCTTGATGAAGGCATCCTGGGTGGCATCCGCCGCCAGATCCGGCTGGCCCATCACCCGATAGGCCACATTGTAGGCCAGCGACTGGTATTTCAGAACCAGTTGATTGAAGGCTGGCAGATCACCCGCTTTCGCGGCCTGTACCAGTTCCTGCTCATTCATGGCCTGCTCGATCCTGCCCACAACAGCCCCGCACAGCCGCCGATGGGCGGCTGCCCCTGCCGGAAAACCATGAAAACAAAGGGCGTGTGACTTGACGAAGACATATTGCTTGGTTATACTCGCATAAAAGCCGAAGTGGCGGAATAGGCAGACGCGACGGTCTCAAAAACCGTTGGAGATTAGCTCCATGTGGGTTCGAGTCCCACCTTCGGCACTGAAACGCTTGCCAGCATTATAACAAACAAGTGGGTCGGGCTGCCAGAGCAGGCCGGAACGTTGGATATCCAGCACCGGATGTTATGCAGCCCGATTTCTTGTTATTTTGTCTGGCCGGATTCTCCTCATACGAGAGTAACACACCATGAAACAATCCACACGATCCCTCTGGCTCCTTGCCCTGGTGGCCTTGCTGGCCGGTTTTTTGCTGGGCACGTGGGTGGGATGGCGCTGGCTACCGTCAGCCCGCACATCGCTCAGCGCCCTGCCCGGTGAAACCAAAGACGAGTTTGTGACGCTGGTTGCCCTGGGCTATGCCAGCACCGGCGATCTCGAAGCAGCAAAAGAACGATTGCAGCAACTCGAAGCCCCTAATCTGGCGCAGTTGGTGGCCGGAGTGACCGAACGCAGGGCACAGGCCGGTGATTCGGGCGCCGATCTCAGCGCCCTGGCGTCGCTTGCCGTAAGACTGGGGATACAGGAAGGCGCGGTGGCAGCCTATCTGCCCACGGCCACCCCCATCCCTCAGCCCACGGCTACCTCGCTCCCTCCCACGGCCACGCCACTGCCCCCCAGCCCCACGCCAACCACCCCGCCGGCCACGCCCACTGCGCCTCCTGTCACCCAACCAACTGCCACGGCCACGCCGGTGCCGGCCACGCCCACCCCCACGCCCGCACCGCAGGTTGTGGCCGACGGCCCCATCAACATACGCAGCGGCCCCGGCACTGATTATCCCGTTGTCAGCGCCCTGCAAAACGGCGAAAGTGCCGCCATCACCGGCGTCAACGACGATCAATCATGGTGGCAGATCCAGATGACTGACGGTTCCAGCGGCTGGGTTTACAGCCAGATCATCCCCACGACAGGCGACACCGATCAGATACCCACCATCAGCGACATCCCGGCGCCACCACCGACGCCCACCCCCGCTGCACCGCCGACAGCCACACCCGCCCCCAAACCGGCTATCGATTTCGTGCTGGAATCGATCCGCCTGTGGGGCCCGGTGGAAAACGGCGGCTATTTTGATGGCCCCTCTCTGCACTGCGGTGAAAAGCGTCAGTTGCGCGCTATCGTCCTCGATGCCGCGGGCCAGCCCCTCAATGGCGTCACCCTCTTGGGCATTTACAGCCGCGTCGAGCAGGTGACAGGCAGCAAGGGCCCTGGTATGGCCGAATGGATCCTGGGTGACGGCGATGGCCTGCGCGTGGTTCGTGACACAGACGGACGCCAGGTAAGCAGCGACTCTGCCGAAGGCTTGGTCACCGATCCCGCACGCATCAGCGACGAGCAGTTCATCGCAGCCGGTTATTGCACAGATGCAGCCAGTTGTCAGGCCTTACGCGACAGCAATGCCTGCCATGGCCACTATTCGTGGGATGTCACCTTCCGACGGAGTTACTGATACCCCACCTGGAACTCAAATCAAACCGCCGCCAGCAGCAAACTGGCGGCGGTATTTTTTGGGGGGAATGGGGTTGCTCAGCGAATTCCGGCCAGGTCCTGTAATAGACGCCAATTGGCCAGGCGATCTTCCTCGGCGGCCAGCAGGGAGGGGCCGGGGTTGCCGTCTTTGTCGAAATTCTTGGCGAAGCGGCCTTTACCGCGAGCAAAATCAATGAAAGTGAACGGCTTCTTGGTCTTGGGATCGATATACCAATCCGCCTTCACATTCGGGTTGCCCTTCAGGCTGAGCCGCTCCCGGATCGTATCGCCCTTGCGCGGATCATAAACCATGAGCGGGAATGCCCGGCTGTCGACTGCGGCGCGAGCGCGCTGTTGCGACTCGTAATCAGCCACACCATGCTCAGGCTGGCACGTGGTATACACACTGATCACGGCCGGGCCGGGAAACTCGTTGGCTTCCATGATGACGCGATAGAAGTGATTCATGTGTGCGGGCGTGGTCTGGGCCACGTAGACATGGGGGTGCATCATGGCGATCTGGGCCAGTTCCTTGCGCCGTTCCTGTTTGCCCATGATCTTCGTGCCAAAGGGACTCATCTTGGCCCCCTGAGAAGAAAAGGTTGCTGTGGAGGCCTGACCGCCGGTGTTGGAGTACACCTGCGTATCCAGCACCAATACCTTGATATCCATACCACTGGCCAGCATCCGGCTGAGCGGGCCAAAGCCGATGTCGATCATGGCGCCGTCGCCACCTATTACCCACAGACGTTTATCATGCCAGCCCAGCTGATCCCAACGCGCCCGGATGCCCATGGCGTCGGTGGCTGCATTCTCAAACAATGAGTTGGTCCACGAAACCTTCCAGGGATTGTAGGGATAGGTGCTGCCGTACACGGTCGAACAACCCGTGGCATTGACGATGGCGATGTTTTCAGTGCCGACCTGGAAAGCGGTGGCGGCAACCCACATGCGCAGGGCCGTGGCTTCACCACAACCGGCACAGGCGCCTGCCCCGCCCACAAAGGCCAGGCTTTCATCTTTGAGCATGATGTCGACCAGCACGCGTTCATTGATGAACCGATCCGGGGTTGGCGGCAGGCTGCGGAAGAAATCGAAGGCGTTTTTATAACGCGGCACGGTGTCTTCGTCCTTTTCGATCATCTTCAGGGCATTGTAACCCAAATCCGCACACACCTGTACGCACTCGGCACAGCCCTTGCACTTGGTGGGATCGATGAAAATGCCGAATTTGCCACCACTGCCAGGCGCTTTCTTTTCGGGCACCTTGTAAAACTTGTTCGTTTCTGCCCACTGCTGGCCCAGCCACCCGGCCTCGTCGGCAGGATATGCTTCCAGTGCGGTATTCAGCACCTGGGGCTCGACCACCTTGCCCAGAATGGCCGTATCGGGACATTCGGTGACACAGCTCATACAGCCCACGCAGTTGTTGTGATCAAATTCGGGGATCTCGGGGGCGATGTAGGAAAAATCGCGATACGCGCCGGTTCCCGGCGGCACCAACGAACGGGCAACACCGAGATCGGCGGGGAGGATGCTGTCGTTGGCCTCGTTGTAAGCGCCGATCACACGATCATTGAAATCGGCAATATAACTATCCAGATCAAAGGCCGGTAATTCGGGCACCTGGGCCGTCTCTGGGGCAGACGTTGTCGTACTTTCTTCGTCAATAAGGATAATAGGGCTATTTGTAGCCATGAGATTGTATCTACCTCCGGTTAGGCAGGGATTATCGGGAGATTAGTTGCTGTTCGACACATTGGCCAGATCAGCGAGCGAGAGGATGCCTACGGGTTTCTGATGTCCGTTGACCGGCTGCACAACGACCAGACGATGTACATTATGATCAATCAAACGGGCAGCAGCCTGATCCAGGGGTTCGTCAGGCGTGGTGGTAAGCACATCGCGCACCATGATCGATGCGGATGTCGTATCGGGCAGCGTGGCAAACTCACCTTGCCGGGCTTTGAGCCGCACCAGATCAGTCTGGCACACCAGGCCCTGCAGGTAACCGTTTTCATCGATCACGACCACGGCGCTGATGTCACGTTCATTCATGGCATTGGCCACGGTGCGTAACGGCGTGTCTGGACGACAGGCAACCACGCCCCGATGCATGACATCGGCCACGCGGGGGCCCGTAATCGCGGTATCGCCTGTTTCGGCGTGCACGATGTCGGTCGGAACCTCCATCACCTCAGCAAAGCCACGGCGAACGGCAAGCAGGTTGTCCTGTACGACCCGTTCCCCGCGCTTGCCAAAGTATTTGCGCAAGCTTTTCTCTACGCCTGCCATCAACGCTTCATCGCTGAGCTGGCGAGCCTGCAGGAACGGGGTGGCCTTGAGGAAGACGCCCAGCAATACGATGCCCTGCATGCGTACCTGCAAATCGGGCTGTGAAGCCACTTCGCGGGCGATGGACGCGGCATCGAGATACAGCACGCGGATATTGCGCTTGCGGATCAGGCGCCGGGCGTAGGCCGGAATGCTTTCCCACACGGCTTGCGGATCTTCGTGACGGGTCTGCATGAAAATCGTGCCCCCTTCCTGTAAGCCAGCCAGGGGATTCCCCAGATTGAAGGCGTTGACATCGTTCAGAGGCACGAAATCGACAAATCTAAGCTCGGCATGGGTGCGGATAGGCTCTTCAGCGGCCGTCAGGTAGTATGTGGTGGGCAAGCCTTTCTTCTCGGAGCCGTATTTGGGGTAGGCCTGCACATATAGATCAAAGAGGTCCCCGACAATGGTGGCGATCACCTTGTTGGTGGTCACCGAGCCGAAGCCGCCCACGGAATGCCCGCGCATGGAAAAGGCGTTGGCCGGACGCACATCGGGATCGATGGTGCGGGACAGGGCCAGCGGATGTTGAATGCCCAACACAAAGTAACGCGGCCCCTGCTGGATCATGTTCTGCACCGTGGCAATAAGGTCGCCGGGGCGTACATCGCGGCTGCCCAGGCCAGCACTGCCACTGTAAATGGTGGGAACCCGATGCACTACCGGGTAGCCAGGAGCAGCGGTCAGGGCGTCGGTAAACGCGGCCTTGATTTCAGCTGTCAGGGGATTACTCTGCCCCATGGGGTTATCCATGCGTTCCAGCACCGCCACCGCCCGTGTGTCAGCCAGGGCTGCCACCAGTTCGGGGCCGGGGAAGGGGCGGAAACTGGTGACATGCACCACCCCCACGCGAATGCCCATCTGTTGACGCATATACTGAGCGGTTACCACCGCGGTTTCGGCCA
>JAJRXO010000234.1 GCA_024276255.1 Chloroflexota bacterium
GCCGTCCCAAATCTGGCGAATGCGCCATAGCGTCTGGCTCAGCCGCCGTCTTGCTGTCTTTTCAGGCAGATCGGGCCAGAAGGTGCCAGCCAGATAGGGGCGGGTGAAGCTGCGACCCTCGTGCAAAAGCAGATAAGCCAGTAGCAGGCGGGCGTCGTGCGTGGCCGGCAACGGCAGCTCTTCTCCCGAGGCATTTTGCAGGCGATAGCCGCCCAGAAATTGAGCGTGAAGTGACGGTGGCATGGCAACGGTCGTTCATAATTGGGGCTAAGTGTTCAGGAGGATACCATACCATGGCTGAGGGGCGAGAGCAAGTGAGGTGGCGAGGGCTGGTGCGTCCCATAAATGGGGAGTGGATGGCTGCAGGATGGTTCTCCGGCGCATCAGGGATGCACCGGGCGCTTGTCCTCGTGCGTTCACCGCATCCGTGATGAGACTACAGCCTGCCCAAAAGCTGGGCCACACCGGGGACGACAGGACGACCCAGGATTATTGGGATCGTTGAAACCGGGGCCTTCGGCACATCCGTGATGCGAAGAGCCCCAAAAAAATCTGGAATTCATCCGGCGAGGGCGGCCCAAGTACCTCGCCCCTCGCCGGGTGCGCAATCTAGCGCCCGATCCAGGGCCAGAATATCTCGGGAGCTACGAGCTCGGTGACTTCCACCGAGATGGTTGCGGGCTCGCTTTCATGACCGGCCCAGTTCACGGTACGTAACTGGTAGACATAAGATCCGGGTTGTTGCGGCGAGCGGTCGAAGTAACGGCTGGCGTCGCCGGGCACGGTGGGGTAGGGGCCGAATTGCAGCATGAGTTCGCTCGTCTCCGGATCAAGGCGTTCAATCACGTAACCGATGATGTCCGGCGCTGAGGCTGCGTCCCAGCTCAAGACCACGCCCCCCGCCTCGTTGCTGACTGCCAGGTTTTGCGGAGGGGAAGGAGGCGCTTCGCAGGCATCCCCCACGCCGTTGCGGTCCGCATCCCCTTGTTCCCCGTTGGCCACATAGGGGCAGTTGTCGATGGCGTCGCTGATGCTGTCTTCATCGCTGTCAGGACAGTCGTTGTCTATGACGCCATCGCCATCGCTATCTTCACCATTACAGAATTCGTAGGGCGTACTCGCCAGATCATCTTCAGGGAGTGGATCCTCGTGGGGTTCTTCCCCCTGGTGCGGCGTGAGGGTATCGAGGGCCGAAAGGGATGTCACGCAGGGGGGGTTATCGGCTTTTTGCAGCCAGGATGTCGAGTAGCTGTTGCGGGGATTCAGACATTTCGATTTCAGGGGCAGGTAGGGCCAGTCGCTGCGGCCACGCAGGGTGGTGTATTTCCCGTCGTCGTTGATGTCCGCCTTGACGCTGGATTCGATCTTGCCGTTGCAGTTCCAATCGACGCCAGACGGGAAGGGGCCATGTTCATTTATTTTGGTCTTGTAGTTATAACGCATGATGGTCTGGTTGCCCGTGGTGTAGACCCGATAGGGCGGGTCGTGCTGTTTGCAGTAGTAGACGATCAGCGGTTGGCCCGGCAGTCCTGCCCGGGGATAAGTGGCCAGCGCCTGTGCAAAGGAGCTGTTGCTACGTTCATCGAGGCGGTTCTCGTCCAGGTCAGGCAGGGCGAGCTCAGAATAGGCCACTTGCCGCACGATATTGCTTCCATTCCAGAACATCGGCGGCGACTGAGCGTAATTCATGATGCTGAAGTAATTGGGCTTATAGTGGGTGTTGAGCCACCCACCCTCATACCAGATATAATTTTTGGCGCGGTGTTGCTTGCCGCGACCCTTGGCGCCGCCATGCCCCAGGCCGATCGAGTGCCCCAACTCGTGCATAAAGTTGTAGGCAAACCCAATGTTAGTAAAGTTCCGGCGAATGGTGATATTGCTGCCTGAATCTGCATAAGAACCACACGATTTCTTGTTGTCCGGACAATATTCTGTAGAAAGTGCATAGTGGAATGCCCAGGCCCGGTAAGGGCTGCTGTTGTCATCTCGCGATTGCGTGGCGTCTTTGAAGTTCGGGTAAGGAATCTGGCTGCCGCCGCCCATCTGGCCTGTATCCACGTGCACGGCGATGCCGTGCCTGCGGTATTCATTGATGGTCTGTTGAATCGCAGCAGGGTGAGATGGTGTGCCGGGGTTCCAATCCACTTCTACGAAGACGTCCGGGCGACAGGGATGCGCGCCCATGCCCGGAAGATCGAGCACCGTGCCGTCGCTGAAGGGTTGGCCCAGCAGTTCCCAGCCATCCAGGATTTCATCACCGTCGCTGTCGGGGTTCTGGGGATTGGTGCAGAGGATGCTTTCCCACAGATCGGACAGCATGTCCTGGTCTTGATCACTCCCGAGATTGTCGACCAGAATGCGCTTGATCGGGGTGCTGGCGCGTATGCCGTGGATGTCGGTGGCAATGGCGCGATAGTCGATGATGACGCCATGATTGGGGGCGGTGAAGGTGTAGCTGCAGGTGTCGGTTTGACATGAGCGGACCGAGGCGCCATTGACGAAGATTTCTATGCCCTGTACACCGTTGTCATCCTTAGCAGTGGCCGAGAGTGTGATACTGGCGCTGGCCGCGGGGTTGAGCGGGGCGTGCATGATGGACACGCGCGGGGCGCTGCCCTGGGTGGCGCCGGGTTTGGCGATGGCCATGACCCCATTCGTTTCCGACCAGAAAAGCTCGGTCGAATTATCCACCAGCGCCCGCGGGTTGCCGAGCCCGGTGGTCACAATCAGGGGCATGCCACCACTGTGGGGCATGTACATCAATGCATTGCCGGCGCCATCGATTTCCAGCCAGTAGATATAATTACCATCGGCTGTCAAACCGCTGATGGACGCGCCGGGCGGGGTGGCATAGAGCACCTGCAGCGGGGTGGAGCCAGCCTTGTTCCACACGACAATGTGGTGCTCGGAGGCGGCATAGACATTTTGGGCGCGAGAAGTGATGTCATTTGCCACGGCGATGTACTCGAACGAGCCCGGCAGCGTGTTTGTGCGGGCGAGGGTGGAGCCGCCGCTTTTCGACGTGCGATGGACGCGGCCATAGCTCTGCTGGTTTTGCGTGGTGGTGTCGGTCCAGTAGATGTAGCCGCCATCCGCTGTCATAGCGTCCACGGGACCGGCCCCGCCGCCGAAAGTGACCAGGCTACTGATTTTTTTGCTGCTTATTTCCTGCCGATTCAGGGCGCTGGCGTCGCCCCAATATACATAACGGCGGTCCGCCTCGATGCCACGGGCACCGGCCAAATTCCCTGAAGCCATGTCGGAGGGAACGCCGGCATTCTCTTTCGCCAGCACAACCCTGACAAAACCCAGCCAGTCCCAGAAATAGATGTGGCCGTATTCATAGACCAAATCTGCAGGTGAGAAGTAGGGGTCCGTGTACACGGTGATGGGTTTGTAGACATTGCCGCCCCACTGATTGCTATAGATGCCGCCGGGCGCCCCACTGTCGCTATCAGGAAGCTCGCTCCAGTAGGGGACAGGGCCGCGCACATCGATGTCGAAGGGTTGAGTGCGTGCACTGCCGCTGAAGAGATAGGGGCGCACCTGCTCGGGTCTTTCGATGGACAGGCTGTAACTGTAGCCGTGGAATTGGCTGGAGACGCTATACACGCGCAAACGATAGCGTCCTGTTTTGGTGGCCGTGAAATTGATCTTTTCATCCTGCGTGCCGGGGTTTATTGATCCAGTTAGCCTCTGCTGAGCAGGGTCATAGAGTTCCAGATCGAAATCCGCTGGCAGCGCCGAAAGCTTGATCTGCCATTTTTCTCCTTTCACCACCTGGAACTGATACCAATCTTCGTCGCTGCCCGGCGGGTAAAGCGAGCCCAACGACAGATGTGTCATGTAGGTGGCGCGATCGAAGGTGTCGTTGTATTCAAAGGGATCGCTGGGGCAGGAGATCGTGGGGGTGGCTGTGGGGGTGATGGTAGACGTGGGGAAAGTTGTGGGGGTAGGAGAAGGCGTGACTGTGGGTGTGGGGGTGGCGCTGAGGAGCAGCTTCAGGTTGTAGGCCCTGCTGCTGTAAACGCCTGAAGGAGAGTACACGCGAGCGCGATATTCCCCGGCCATGTACGCCGTCCAGAAGATGTTGTATCCCCCGGCGGCCGATGGCACATCCACAAGCAGTTGTTGGCTGGGGCTGTACAGTTGGAAACCATAATCAGCAGGTGGGTTGAGTAGCTGCACGGTGATCTGTTGGCCCATGATAGCCGGGAACTTGAACCAGTCTTCGTCGCCGGCCGGGCACAAATAGGCCGTATAAAGATTACCGGTATAGATATCGTTGGCGCTGTTGAAGTCGTTGCCGGCGTAATCTCCAGGGCAGGCCGGTTCGGTCGGCGTAATGGTTGGGGTCGGCGTGGAGGTGGGGGTGGGGGTGTCTGTCGGCGTCGGGGTAAGCGTGGCGCTGGGGGTAGCCGTAGGCGTCCAGGTGGCTGTGGGGTTCAGGATATCGATCCACAGCCCGTATTCCTGGGTGCTGAAGGCGCCGTTATATCCGACCACGCGGGCCCGGTAGTTGCCGCTGAGCAGCGCCAGGTACTGAATCGGTTCGTCTGCCTGGCCGCCGTTGTTGGATTGGGCCACCTGGGCGCCGTTGGGATCGTAGAGGTAAAGGTCGTAGTCCGCGGGCAGGGTGTTCAGACTGAGATCGATGGTCTGCCCGACATTGACGCTGAATTGGAACCAGTCTTCATCGCCGTTGGGACAGATGTAAAGGGAGAGGTAATTGGATCCAGGGGCCAGTAGGGCAGCGGTTTCGAAGCTGTCGTTGGGTTCCTTCCAGTCGTTGGGGCAGCTTGTCGGGGTGGGGCTTGGCGTGGGGGTATTGGTGGGGGCAGCGCCGATCTCATTGGACAGAGTGTAGCCGGCCTCAGACCAGGCACCGCTAAAGCCCAAAACGCGAATGTAATAGGTCCCCGTGCTACTGACTAGGTATTCGATGTGTTCGTTGGCGGTGCCACCATTGTCAGACTCGGCCAGGATTGTGTTATCAGCACCGAACAGGGCCAGATCGTAGTCTGCCAGCAGGTTGTACAGGTCGAGGTAGATGGTTTCTGCGCTCGCCAATTCGACAGCAAACCAGTCTTCGTCACCCTGGGGGCAGAGCGTGGCGTCGATGTTTGTATTCCTGCCCATGAGGGCGGATTGTTCGAAAGCATCGTTGGGTTCGTAGGCGTCGGGGCAGCCCTGGGCCGGGCGTTGCTGGGTGGAGATTGCGGGTTTGCTGTCGATGATGTCGGGCAGGCTGAGATGGAGGTTGTAATCGGTGGCACGGCCGTTTTCCACCCAAAGGCGCAGCAGATAGCGGCCGGGCGCCAGGGTCTGGGTGCGGATGAATGAGCCATCGGTGCGCGGCTCGGCCTGCACAATGCGGCGTCCCCACCAGGTGCGCAATTCCATCTGCACATCGGCGTTGCTACGGCTGAAAAAGGCGTCGATATCCACCGCGGTCTTTTCCCGCAACTGGAAGGAGTACCAATCCACCTGGTCGCGCTTGAGCGCGGTATCACCCAGGCTGAGACCTGGATGATCGAGGCGCGGTGTGAGCCTGTCCAGCGCCCCCAGGGACGCACTCTGGAACCAGTGATCGTTGCTTTCCAGCGTATCGATGGGCTGGGCAGTGCCCAGACGCACCGCTTTTGCAGCGTCTGCTGTGGCGCGTGCCCTGTCAATCCCTGCGGCCTCCACGATCGGACTCCCCAGCCCCAATAGCATCGAGCAGATAACCAGAATATTGAGAACGCGAAATAGTTTTGCACCCATGCTTTCTCTCCTTTCTTGTTCCCAAACCACAGCATCTGTTTCCCTCTGCCCTGCTGTGAAGCATTGAGGAGAGCTGACAGTTGAAAGTGAGTCAGGATATAGGGTTGTTTTTGATGTGGGATTTGATGATATGCGGTTGGCTAAATGGAGTATAGCACCTTGTTATCTTAGTATTATCTCAAGAAAAATGACCCCAAGGTTAGCTCGGGGTCATTTTTGCCCTGTGCTCAATAGTCGTAGGGCGGAATTTGTGCTAATTGATGCCCGCAGGTGTCGTCGGTCTGTCAGATTTCGACGCCGGCGGTTTGGGGGGCGCCGGGGGTGTGAGGGCGTGCGGCATGCGGGAGAGTGTCGACCCATCAGCACGATTCAAGCGCGCCTCCATCTGGCTGGTCAGCGCCGGTTGCTCCTCCCAGGCAAACACCGAGTAGTCATCGAAATAGGCCGTGACAGGACTGTACTCGCTGGCCCAGTTGAGAACGCCAAAGTAGCCTTGTCCCAGCAAGGTGTTGTTGTAAAGGGTCTGCAGATAA
>JAJRXO010000235.1 GCA_024276255.1 Chloroflexota bacterium
GACCACCAAAAACAGCCATGAAGACATCAGCCAGATCGATGAAAACGCCCGTCAGATGGTGATCGACTATCTGGCCTGTGGAATTGATCCCGACAAGGTCACTATCTACCTGCAGTCGGCCATCCATGAAGTGTACGAGCTGAATACCCTGTTCCAGAACCTGGTCACCGTGCCCCGCCTGGAGCGGTTGCCCAGCCTTAAGGACATGGCCCGGGCGGCGCACAAAGAAGAGATGCCCTATGGCCTGCTGGGTTATCCGGTGTTGCAGGCAGCCGACATCCTCACCCCGCGGGCCCATCTGGTGCCTGTGGGCAAAGACAACCTGGCTCATGTGGAGATCACCCGCGAAATCGCCCGTCGTTTCAACCGCATGTACGGCGAGGTCTTCCCGATTCCCGAAGCCATGGTTCCCGAGGTGGGCACCCTGGTGGGCACAGATGGACAGGCGAAGATGAGTAAGAGCCTGGGCAACGCCATCATGCTCAGCGACGATGCCAAAACAGTGCGCAAGAAGGTCTTCAGTATGTACACTGATCCCAAACGCATCCGCGCCGATATCCCTGGCACCGTGGAAGGCAATCCCGTATTCATCTATCACGATATTTTCAATCCCAACCGCGCCGAGGTGGAGGATTTGAAAGAGCGTTACCGCCTCGGTCGCGTAGGCGACGTGGAAGTGAAAGAAAAACTGACCCTGGCGCTTAACAACTTCCTCGATCCCATCCGTGAACGCCGGGCCGAGATCGAAGCGGACCGGGGTTTTGTGGATGAAGTGATCTTTGCCGGCACCTTGCGCACCCGCGCCGAGGCCCAGGCCACGCTGCTGGCAGCCAAAAAAGCCATGGGCCTGACCGGTGTATGGAATCGCATCAGCCGCCGGGCGGAGCGTCGGCGCAAAAAACTGGCGAAATGAACGCGATGCAAGGTCGTCGCTTTCGGTGAACAGGAAAGCCGGCAGATGGGTGGATCTGCCGGCTTTTTGCGGCACGCGCCCTCTCTCCGGAACTAAACTCTGGCGTGCCTGGCGAAGTATGGGGTCGGATTAAGCTTGATTGGCCTGTGCATCCACCACGGCCAGGGCGGTGATGTTGACGATATCCCGCACCTCGGAGCCGGTGGGGATCACATGCACTGATTTGGCCATGCCGCGCAGGATGGGGCCAATCGCCTGGGCGCCACCCAGCGTGGCCAACAGTTTGTACGCAGCATTGGCGGCGTCGAGATTGGGGAAAACGAGTACGTTGGCGTCTTTGACCTTGCTGAAGGGGAAGTTTTCCGCCATGAATTCAGGTGAAACCGCGGTATTCACCTGCATCTCGCCATCGACATTGAGCTCGGGTCGTAACTGTTTCACCAGCTCGGTGGCAAGGCGCACCTTTTCGCTCTGCGGATAGCGCGTACTGCCGAAATTCGAGAAGGAAATCATGGCCACGCGCGGTTCCACGCCAAAGGTCTCTGCCACCTCGGCTGCTTCGATGGCGATCTCGGCCAATTGCTCGGACGTGGGATCGGGGTTGACGGTGGCGTCGGCGAAGAAGTACAGGCGATCGCGCACGATCATCAGGTAAACGCCGCTGATAATACTCACATCGTCGCGGGTTCCCACCACGCGCAGGGCTGGGCGCAGCACGTCGGGATAGTTGTAGGTGAGGCCGGAGACAAATGCGTCGGCATCGCCGCAGAGTACCATGAGCGAGCCCAGATAGTTGGGTTGCCGCACCAGTTGCCGGGCGGCTCCCAGCGTAACGCCCTTGCGTTTCCGTAACTCGTAAAGCGTCTGGGCATAGGACTCCCCTTTGTGACATTCCTGCGGATTCACGACCGTCGGTTTGTATGCCAGTTGCAACTGTTTCAGCTGCTCGGTCACCGCTTCGGGATCGCCCAGAAGGATGGGGGTGCCGATCCCTTCCTGTTCGATGATATAAGCCGCGCGCAAGATACGGGGGTGTGCGCCCTCGGCCAGCACCACACGTTTCGGATCGTCTTTGGCGCGGCGGATGATCTCCTGCATGACGATACCGCCCAGGCCCTGACGCTTGCGCAGTTCATCCGGATAGGTATCGAGGTCGATCTGGCGGCGGGCCACGCCCGACTCCATGGCCGCGCGGGCCACGGCCGGCGCCACGCGAGTCAACACGCGCGGATCCAGGGGCTTGGGAATGATGTAATCACGGCCGAAATGCAGGCTGTCGAGGCCATAGGCCTTAAGCACACTGTCGGGCACGTCTTCATGCGCCAACTGGGCCAGGGCCTTGGCGGCTGCCACCTTCATCTCCCTGTTCACATTCGTGGCGTGCACATCCAGCGCCCCACGGAAGATGAAGGGGAAGCCCAACACATTGTTGACCTGATTGGGATAGTCGCTGCGGCCGGTGGCCATGATCACATCGGGGCGAGCATCTACGGCATCTTCATAGGATATCTCGGGATCAGGATTGGCCATGGCAAAGATGATGGGATTGGGGGCCATGCTGCGTACCATCTCCTTCGTGACCACATTGGCCACCGAAACCCCCATAAAGGCGTCAGCCCCCACCATTGCATCAGCCAGGGTGCGGGCCTCGGTTTCGCGGGCAAAGCGTTCCTTGTATTTGTTCATGCCAGCCTCGCGGCCCTTGTAGATCACCCCGCGGCTGTCGCACATGGTGATGTTTTCCCGCCTGACGCCCAGAGCAATATAAAACTCGCCACAGGCGATGCCCGCGGCGCCGGCGCCATTGATCACGACCTTGATCTCCTCGATCTTCTTCCCGGTCAACTCCAACGCATTCAGCAAGGCAGCGCCGGAGATGATGGCCGTGCCATGCTGGTCATCATGGAAAATGGGAATATCGGTGGTACGTTCCAGTTCTTCTTCGATGTAAAAACATTCCGGTGCTTTGATATCTTCCAGATTGATGCCGCCAAAGGTGGGAGCCAGCAGCTGGCCAATACGAATCATCTCATCTGGATCCACGGTATCGACTTCGATATCAAAGACATCGACATCTGCAAAGCGCTTAAACAGCACGCCCTTGCCCTCCATCACGGGTTTGGCTGCCAGCGCCCCGCGATTGCCCAGACCCAGGATGGCCGTGCCATTGGAAAGCACCGCCACCAGATTTCCCTTGGCTGTGTATTCAAAGGCCTTGTCGGGGTCTTTTGCAATTTCTAAAACAGGGACAGCGACACCAGGTGTATATGCCAACGACAAATCCTTCTGCGTAAGCAGAGGTTTGGTTGGTACAACTTCGATTTTCCCTGGCCGCCCCTGAGTGTGATAGTTCAAGGCATCTTCGCGCAATGACATGTGAATCTCCTTTCGGAAAGTTTAAAAACAAGTGGAATATAAGAGGCTTCATCACCCAATCTTTATTCTAGCTCATACACACGGCGGCGGCAATGATATAAATCAGGTTTGATCGGCAATCCAACGATCCAGGGCCAGCCAATGTAGCCGCTTAAAAACATGATAGAGGCGATCCCGCACCTTCGGCCGCAAACGGTGGCGGTGCTGCCCCACCAGCGGCGCCCACTGGCTGAGCCAGCGCCACAGCAGGGCTGCATCGAACTGCCGGGCCCACATATCGGCTGGCTGCCGAATACCAAACCGCCCCAGGGCCTGCTCATACTCATGCAACATCTCCCTCGCTGGCATGGGGGGATGGGCCGTAGCATAGGTCCAGGGATGAATAAAAGTGACCAGATCAAGCACGGCTGGACCTGTACTGACCAGTTGCCAGTCAAACCAGATGGGCTTGCCGTCGCTCATGCGGATAGCGATATTCTGAAAACCGGCGTCACCGTGCAGCAAGGTAGCGGGCGCTTCGTTCAGAATCGCCAACATGGCCTGCGGCTGATTCGCCACACGCAACCATTGCTGCAATCGGGTCGGTGTCAGCAGAGGATCATCATTTCCCTCTGCCAGCAGGATTTGCAGGCTATTCCGGGCCTCGGTCAGCAGAGCATCGGCATCGCGGTGCGTCGGCTGAGCCAGCCAATGATACTCGTTCAGGGAGGAGGTTTGCGCCCAGTAGCCACTGTGCAGACGCGCCAGGTCGTGCAAACAGCGCCTTACATCTACTGCGCTCCAGGCAGCATGCCAGTGATCGCTGGCCTTGCTGGCAGCAAATGGCAACATCCAGATATCATGGCCGGGGCAATCCGCGGCGAACACGGTGGGCAGCCCCAGGGGCAGGCGAGGAGCCAGGTGGCGATAGAACAGAGCTTCGCGGCGGGAGGCCCCACGCATAAAAGCACCCTGCACCACAGCCCCGCGCTTGTGGATCACCTGCCATTGCCACTGCTTCTCCCCGGCAGAGAGCGTCAGGCAACAGCGTTCGAGCAGGCTGCCCGACAGCCCGCCGGCCAGTGCCTGGCATTGCAGGCCGTGTATACGGAGCTGCGGTTGTTGCCACCAGCGACGACAGGCGGCCAGCAGGCAGGGATCTGCCTCAGTCACCTGCAGGATCGTCATCCTCCTGGCCCAACAGGCGTTCCATCAAATCAAGTTGATCCTCTAGCGGCGTGAGATTGAGGAAGACCTCGCGCTGGCGATCAATGAATCCATTTTCATTCCGCGGGTGATAATGAATGAGCAGGGCCCGCGTGCGCCGCCCCACCACTTCGATGTCGATGATTTGCTCGCGGCTAAGGCGATGTTCCGGGCGCAGCGGCAGCTGATAGATAAAAGTCTCGCCATCCCAGGTGGCCGTAGCCAACGATCCCGCCGACATAGCTACAGCGGCAAACAGCACCACCACAAAAAAGAGGATCACAAAAAAATCGCCGGTACGCCAGACTTCGGTGGCCAGATACACGCTGGAAACAAGCATAAACGCGGCCGCGCCGCGAAAGAAAAGGGTGGGATGATATTGATATACGGTACGTGACTGTTCAGGAGACATGGTAACTTTTCTCGTATGTGTAGCCGCGCAGGGCTAATTCTTCATAACCAGCCTGCAAAAGCAAGCTTTGCAGCGCAGCATCTTGATGATTGATATGCAGGGTGAAACGGCTGACCTGGCGGGCAAGGAGCTCGTTGGCCGCCCGTTGCA
>JAJRXO010000236.1 GCA_024276255.1 Chloroflexota bacterium
GCATGTTCGGGACGCATATTCTGGGCCATGCGACCGCGTCGATCAAAATCCTGCCATTGCCGCTCCAGTGTCTCCACGCTGTAGCAGGCCTGACGCCAGAAAAAACGGTCGGGACAGTCGGGTGTTTTCAGATAGGTGGGCGGCTGATCGAATTCCACCAGGATCGGTTCGCCGATAAATCTCGGGATAGAGCGGGGCATGGGATATCCGCAGGGTGTGAGAGAAAGTTACGTATTACCTGGCAGACAACGGTGGCGAAATCATATCACACCCCAAAAAGATTGTCGATGCACTCCGCTATCAGGCTTTTTGGCGCACACAGGGTGCGCAAATTTGCCACATCGAAAGCTTTCGGGTAAAGTAGCTGAGTTCTGAGTTGAAACTCATTCTTTATTAATCATGAAACCAGTATACAGCTGGTTCCCACGCGAGGTTCTGTATGTTCAAACTCAATCTCTTCAACCGCCCCCAACGTCCTGAGCCCGAGGTGCTGGCACACTGGGGCCGAAACGCCGAATGTTGGTGCGGTAGCGGTAAGAAATATAAAAACTGCCACATGGCGAAAGATCATCCCCCAAAATAAAAGCCTGCCTTCACCGTTCCTGATCAATCCCGCGGGAACGGTTGTATATCTCACGGAAACCAGTCCTGCTGCATGCAGGGCTGGTTTTTCTTTCCGGATCGCGAATGCGGTCGCTATTTGGGGATCATTTGCGCTGCCACGCGCAGCGGTGTAAAGTAAATCCACCTTCAGTCAGCGATCATCGGCAGTATATGCGCCACAAACTACACAAATCTGTGGATCAGCGATGCCCTCCCCTCCTTCCGCCAATCTCATAAAGCGCAGCCAGTGGCTCAAAGCGCTGGCCCGCGACCTGGGTTTCGATCTGGTCGCCATTGTGCCTGTAGCTGCCAGCCCCCACTACGAGCGCTATCAACGCTGGATTAAGGCGGGCTACGGGGGAGAGATGCACTATCTCGCAGATCATCTCCCACTTAAGGCCGATCCCCGTACCCTCCTGCCGGATGCCCGTTCCCTGATTTTGGTAGCGCTCAACTACAACGTCCCCATCGATCCTGCTCTGCGATCGCACCCCGGCCGGGGCCAGATCGCCAGCTATGCCCTGGGGCACGATTATCACAAATTGATGCGCAAAGCCCTGATTCAGCTCGATAGACAACTGGCAGCGCGGGTGAGGCGCAGCAGCCACGGGCGGGTGTTTGTGGACAGCGCCCCGGTGTTGGAACGATCGTGGGCGCAGCAGGGCGGATTGGGATTCATTGGCAAAAACACCTGCCTGATTCACCCCCGGCTGGGCTCCAACCTCTTCCTGGGCGGACTGCTGGTGCCCGAGCATTTTGCATACGACGCTCCTCCCCGCACATTTGCCAGCAACACATCATACTGGCAGCAGTTTGCCGATGGCACCCGCGGCACATGCGGCCGCTGTCGCCGGTGTTTGCAGGCATGTCCCACGCAGGCCTTTGTGCAGTCATACGAGCTGGACGCGCGCAAGTGCATCTCCTATCTCACCATAGAGCTCAAAGGCGATATTCCCCTTGCCCTGCGACCGGCCATGGGGAATTGGGTGTTTGGCTGCGATATCTGTCAGCAGGTGTGTCCGTGGAATCGCCACAAACCACCGACAACGCATCCCCGCCTGCAACCGCCTCCCGATCGTGTAGCTCCCCCGCTGGCGGAGCTGCTGAGCCTGACCGAAGCCGACTTTGCGCAGCGTTTTCAGGGGAGTGCGGTGCGTCGCGCTCGCTGGTCGGGCTTCATGCGCAACGTGTGCGTGGCCGCCGGCAACTGGGGACATCCCTCATTGCTGGCCACGCTGGAAAATCATCTATTCGAGAGCCCTGAGTTGGTGGCCAGTCATGCCGCCTGGGCACTGGGGCGGCTACAGGGTGGTGTTGGCCGCCAGGCGCTGGAAAAAGCACTGGCCCGGACGAATTCTCAGCCCTTACAAGGGGCGATCCGCCAGGCTCTGACCCTATCCCCCACCTGAGTCGACGCCGGGCCACGGCACATCCACAATGCTTAAATTCTGGAAAGAACCGTCGCCGAACTGACGATACAGGATCAACCGCAGAGCCTGCGGCTGGCGGGGCGCGGTCAGGCGCCAGGCATCGACTACCACTTCCTGTGGCGCCAGCGATGAGGTCGGGGTATGCCCCAGGGCGGGGGAGGCATGATCCTGCTGGACGATCTCCTGGCCATCAGCCAGCAGGCGCAGGCTCAACGACCAGTCATACTCGGGCGTTTGCTGTGCACGCAGGGCAACCCATATCACCCATTCGTGTGCATCTGAGCCTTGTTCCACACGGAGCCCCAGCCACTGCAGGCCATCGCCCAGAGCACGTTGCACGGGCACAAAGTCCGATCGTTCGGGCGCCGGTAAATGGCCGGTGGCAGTGCGTAGCAGGGTGGCACCCCAGGCATTGTAACGCAGGTTCAGGCCGGATGCAGCTGCCGCGTAGTCGGCCGCGGTTTGCGTGACCAGCACGGGGCGTTGGCCCAGCAACGTGGAAATCTGCTCGGCAGCCACGGCCTGCACATCCGATCGTTTACCCCAGATGATGGTGAGATAGTCAAGCGCCAGTTTCTCTTCCACGGTCGTCACAATGGCGGCTTCGGGGGGAGGGGCATCGGCCAGGATCAACCAGCCTGGCGTCAGGCCCGTGTCATCAGAACGATTGCTCTGATCGGCGCGGGGATACGAGAGGGCAAAACGATACACAAACAATCCCAACAAGAGCAGGCTCAGGGCCAGGCGCCAGCCCCGACCGTTGTATAATCGCCATAACCGGCTCAGACTCACTCCCGCCCCCAGCACAATCAGGGGATACAGGGGCATGATCACCTGATACCAGTTGCCGAAGCGATCGATATAGCAAAAGACAAAGTAGATCAGGGCCGTCAGGCCAAACATCCAGGACCAGCGACGGCCGCGCAGCCACCATCCCAGCAGGCCCAGCAGGATGAGCAGCACGGTGAGCTCGCCCCAGATCAGACGGGGAAACTCATCTGTGAATGGCCCCAGCCTCCAGGTGAGCTCATCCTGCCCCTGTTTGGTGGAAATAAAACTCAGGAACCAGGCCCAGGCGCTGGGCCATTCACCAGCGCCACGCCATTCAGGATGCTGGGCCCCCCGCACGTAGATGAAAACATAACTGAGCAGGGGCACCAGGGCCAGAAGGATTGCCTTGCCAATCAGGCGACCGCGCCGCAGCAGCTTGGGCTGCCGACTGAGCAC
>JAJRXO010000237.1 GCA_024276255.1 Chloroflexota bacterium
AGCTGGACTGGGTGCAGCCCGAGGATGGGCTGGAGACCACCCGGCGAGGGACTCTGGCCGTGGACCGCAAGACCCTGGCCACGACGGTTCCGGGCGTCTTCGCCGGTGGCGACATTGCTTTTGGCCCGCGCCTCATCATCCATGCTGTGGCCGATGGCCAACGGGCTGCCCGCAGTATCCATCGCTTGTTACAAGAGGTGGAACCGAGAACGGTTCGTCGAGGATGGATGAGCCAGATCAGTCGGGAAGAGTACCCTGCCCAGGGGCCAGTGGCCGGCTATTTACACAAACCCCATCGCTTGCCACCCCAGCTGCCCGTCGATCGGCGCATCGGCGTTGCTCAGGTGGAGAAGACCTATCCCGAAGAGGAAGCACGTATCCAGGCTGAACGCTGTCTCGTATGCAGCATCAACCCTGTCTTCAACGGCGATCTGTGTATCCTCTGTAACGGCTGTGTAGATGTCTGCCCCACTGACTGTCTCAAGTTGACGCCTTTAAGCTCGGTGAGGGGCGACGAGACGCTGGCCGCCGTGGTCAATGCCCGCTTTGGCATACCCTTGGCAGCGTTTCAGCAGGAACAGGCTCCCCAGGCCACGGCCATGCTTTTCGATCCGGCTCGTTGCATTCGCTGCGCCCTGTGCGCCGACCGCTGTCCTACCGAGGCCATCACCATGGAAGCGTTTCATTTCACCGAGACAGTCGTGTTCGAGCAAACCGCATGATGCGCAAGGCACTGCAATCATCGTCTTTCCCGAATCTGGACACACCACTTGATAACATGAGAGGAGTATTATAGATGAGTATCGAATCTTGGACCAATCGACTCACCCAATCTCGGTTGTGGCGGTCGTATTTCCGCCATGGTTGGCCGGACAATCCCCTGGATCGTTCCCTGCTCATGACCAGCGGCCTCTTTTTTCACTTGCATCCGGTCAAAGTGAATCGCAAGAGCTTGCGTTGGAGCTACAGCATGGGGTTGGGTATTATTACCATCGTCCTGTTTCTCGTTCTCCTGTTCACCGGCACCTTGTTGATGTTCTACTATATTCCCTCGGTGGAACGGGCTTACCCCACCATGAAGGCCATCCAAACCGGCATCCCGCTCGGTCAGTTCACTCGCGATATGCATCGCTGGGCAGCGCATTTGATGGTCCTGGCCGTGATCTTGCACGCTGCCCGCGTCTTTTACACCGGGGCCTACAAAGCACCCCGGCAATTCAACTGGGTCATTGGTGTGTTTCTTCTGTTGATCACGCTGGGCGCCAGTTTCACCGGCTATCTGTTGCCCTGGGACCAACTCGCTTACTGGGCTATTACGGTAGGAACCAATATCGCTGGCTACGCGCCGATCATCGGTTCCGTTCTACGCACCCTGTTGCTGGGTGGCCGGGAGGTGGGCCAAAATGCTCTCATCCGCTTCTACACCCTGCACATCATGGTGTTTCCACTCCTGTTGATTCTGGCTATTTCCTATCACATGTGGCGGGTGCGCAAAGATGGCGGCCTGGCTGCTCAGGAGGTATCGGATACACCGGATGCGGAGCCGGAAGGTACGGCGCCGGAGGCAGATCAGCATGACGATAACACATCATTGGCCGACACAGGCCGGGACTGGGTGATCTTCCCCAGGAATCCCAGCAAGACCTATGGTCTGGTGGAGTTGATGTCAGGCACGTCGCCCATGGTGAATCGGGGACCGGAAAACACGGTCTTTTCTTTCCCGATCGTTTTGCTGTTGGAGCTTATCATTTTCCTTGGCACAACCTTTCTGCTGTTTCTGTTTTCGTTGGCGCGTCACGCACCTCTGGGGGAGATGGCCAACCCCACTATCACCATCGATCCGGCCAAAGCGCCCTGGTATTTCGTAGGGCTTCAGGAACTGCTGGAACATATGCATCCTACCCTGGCGGGCATCGTCATTCCCGGGGTACTGGTGCTCTTCCTGCTCGCCATTCCCTACCTGGACAACAGCCGCTCTGGCGCCGGGCGTTGGTTCACCTCTGCCCGCGGCAAACGTATCGTCCTCTGGACTACGTTGTACACCCTGGTGGTGATGCCTGCCTACATCCTGCTGGATAATCTGATCACGCCCCGTGAAGCCCTGCGCGGTGTGCTACCTGGTTATGTGAGTCAGTGGTTGATTCCCATTGTCGTGATCGGGTTGCTGGTGGCCCTGCCGGTGTTGATACTGCGACGTTGGCGGCCCACTCCCCGGGAGATCATGCTCACGCTCTTTACCGTGATGTTTGTCTCTGCCGTCATCTTCACCCTCAGTGGATTTTTCTTACGCGGCCCCGGCTTCAAACTCTATCCACCATGGAACATGCCCGGTGGTTACAATCCGTTGAATGATCTATAAAGCTCAAAAGGAGATATTGCAATGAAATCGAATGAAAATGCAGACCAGCAGGGTGTGTCGCGCCGTCGCTTCCTGCTGTGGGGGTGGGGGGCTTCTCTGGCCCTCTTGTTGGGACAGTCTCTGACCGGGTTGCTACGTTTTTTCACACCTATGGTTGAGCCCGGCGGCTTCGGTGGCAAGATCGTAGCCGGTCAGATCGATGAATTTCCCCCCGGCAGCATCACCCATGTCTCGAAAGGACGCTTCTACGTCTCCGGAATGGAGGACGGCGTATTGGTTATGTGGCATCGCTGTACCCACCTGGGCTGCACGGTTCCCTGGCGCGAGGACGAGGGTCGCTTCCATTGTCCATGCCACGGTGGCATCTACAACAAGAAGGGGGAGGTGCTGGCCGGACCGCCACCGCGTCCGCTCGATCTCTTCTCGGCTGAGGTTGTGGACGGTAAGGTGGTTGTAGACACCGGTGAGGTCACCGAGCGTCGGCAATTCGATCCATCCCAACTGACGTCGACCTAGGAGGATGTCATGCATAATGAGAACTACAGCCGTCTGCTTTGGGCAACCCTGATCCTTGCCCTGCTGATCCTGTTTGCCTTCCAGATCTACATCAATCGCGAGCCGACCCGCATTCAGACAGTGCGAGCAGTCGACAAGGCAGCGAACGTGACGGCTGGCGAACTGCTTTACCAGCAGAATTGCGCCAGCTGCCACGGCGAGGAAGGTCAGGGCGAGGACGCGCCTGCCCTCAACAACCTGGCGCTGCTGAAAAACACATCGGATGAAACTCTGTTCGACCTGGCGTCCAACGGCATTCCCGGCACCGAGATGCCCGCCTGGAACCAGAATCGGGGCGGCCCCTTTACCAGCGAAGAGATCCGGCAGATCGTGGCATTCATCCGCAGTTGGGAACCCACGGCTCCCGATCTGGGCCCACGGCGGATGCAGGTGGATGCCAAACGCGGCGCTCGTATCTTCGGCGCCACCTGTGCTTTCTGTCATGGCAGCGAAGGCCAGGGCGGGTCAGCCCCTGCCATCAACGATCCGGCCCGGCTGCAGATGTTCGACGACCAGTGGTACGCAGAGACCATCGCCAAGGGACGACCGACGCAGGGCATGCCGGTTTGGGGCACTGTGCTCTCGCCGCAGCAGATCGGTGACGTGGTGGCCCTGATCAGCGCCTGGCGCCAGGGTGAGCAGATCCTCGTCGGGGATGTGGGCAGCCTGCTGAAGGACGCGACTCACGCCCTGGAACATAACGAGCTCGGCGAGGCCGCCGAACTACTGCAGGAGGCAGCCAACTCGGCCGAACACGAGCAGGCGGAAGTAATCGAGAAAGCCCTGGCTGCCCTGAATGCCGGCAACACTAAGGAAGCAACGACCCTCGTCGAACAGGCTCAGTCTATGACAAAAGAAATGCCCGCCACAACACCATAGGGTATGACCGGCGCCATCGGAGTGGAAGCCGACTGCCGGCGCCGGCCTCTTCGTCAACTATTTGTCCGACATGGATACGGAGATCGAGGCCCTGAACGGGAACGGGACAAGGCCCGTACCATCAAGCAGGGCATGATGCAGGAGCTGCTCACGGGCCGCATCCGCCTCGTGGAGCCACCATTCACCCCCTATCCATGACCAAGAACGATCACCCCGAGAAATTCCGCAACCGATATCGCATCCCATCCGCGCGGGCCGCGTGGTGGGATTATGCCGCCGCGGCGGCCTATTTCATCACCATTTGTACCGCGGGACGGGCGCATCTGTTCGGCGCGGTGCGCAACGGGCAAATGGTTTTGTCGCGCCTGGGTGAAATCGTGCGCGAGGAATGGGAAAAATCGTTCGAAATACGGGCGGAATTGGTTTGCGACATTTACATCATCATGCCCAACCATATCCACGCCATCGTACGGATTGTGGATGATGAAAACGTCGCCGTAGAGACGCACGGCCGTGCGTCTCTACGGCGACGTTACGGCGTGGCGTACCGCGCGCCGAAATCCATTTCGTCGTTCGTGGCAGGGTTCAAATCCGCGGCCACCAAACGCATCAATGCGTACCGCGACACCCCCGGCGCGGCCGTGTGGCAATCCCGTTTCCACGATCATATCATCCGCAACCGCCAGGAATATCACCGCATCGCCGCCTACATCGCCAGCAATCCGGCCCGATGGCAGGGCGACCGGTATTTCCATGAGGATTGACGCATGAACGATCCGCAGGTCGGACAACATGAACGCGCCACCCAGCACCGGATCGTCTGCCTGTAA
>JAJRXO010000238.1 GCA_024276255.1 Chloroflexota bacterium
CTGGATCATCTTTGCCATGCTCGATGTCGATCAGGAAACCAGCCCCAGCTCGGCTGCGCTGAAGCGCTTTCTCGACCAACTGCTCGATCAGCGGGCTGATATCCTGCGCGATAAGAAACTTGTTGTCTTTGCCTTCAACGCCCCTTATTTTCTCAGTGATACCGAGATCGCCAAACTCACCGCCTACTACGGCCTGTATAGCAAAACCCCGCCCTTCCTTGAGACCGCGGTACGCACCCTGTTTCGCGAGCTGACACCCATGGGCACCTTACCCGTCAGCGTGACCGGCGTCAACTACGATCTCGACGCCCAGCTCGATCCCGATCCTCAGCGCCCCTTCCCCCTGATCATCCTTTATCGCAAACAGGGCACGGTGCAGACCATCGAGATCGATGCCGAAAACCCTGGCGGCGACATCGAGGTGGGCGATGACCTGATCTTGCGGGCCGGCCCTGTGCTCGATCACAACGGCCATCCTGTGCCCGATGACACGCCGGTGGAATTTCGTTTACTGGACCAGCAGGCCGGCGTCGAGCTGCCGCGACGGCAGGCGCCCACCCGGGACGGGATTGCCACTGTGCAGCTTACGATCGAGCGCGCCGGCGTCTTCCAGCTTTCGGCATCGGCCGGCGAAGGAGCGGTCTCGGCCGTGCCCTTCATCCTCTCGGTGGGCGGCGAGAGCGGCGCCTCGCTGGCCACGGCCACGCCCACCACCACACCCACCTCCACGCCCACGCCGACCACGACGCCCACGCCCACCACCACTCCCACGGCCACGCCATCTCCCACAGCCACGCCATCCCCCACCCCGGCGCTGATGCCCACCCCCCTCCCTGCCCCGCCCCCGCAACGACTGCCGCAACCCGTCAATCTCACCCTGTTTGTGCTGGCGTTGATCGTCAACGCAGCCGCGGCCGCGTTTCACTACATTCTGGCCGGTGGCGATCAACAGGATCCACCCACGGTTTTGCGCAACCTGTTGCTTTCCATCATCGGCGCTCAGAGTGTTTACATCCTTTACGCCCTGGGCTGGCTGCCAGTGCCCCAGGGCATCTCGGCCCAGTACACATCGCTATTCGCCCTCGCCGCCACCTTTGTGGGGGGGCTGCTCCCCTTTATCGTCGACGGCTTTCTCCCCTATCTCTCTCCCCGTTCCTGATTCTCTATGTCCACACCCCGTCTTCTCCCCGGCACGATTCTACGCGAACGTTATCGCATCCTGGAACTGATCGGCCAGGGCGGCATGGGCGCCGTATACAAGGCGACAGATCTACGGCTCGAAGGCCGCATGTGTGCGGTCAAGGAGATCCTGCCCCACCTCATGGGCTACGAAGACGATACCAGTGCTTATCAGGAGCAATTCTACAACGAAGCCAGCACCCTGGCCCGTCTGGATCATCCCAATCTACCCAAGGTGAGCGACTATTTCTCTGAAAACAGCCGTGAATACCTGCTGATGGACTTCGTGCCCGGCCATGATCTGGGCGAGATCATTGCCCTGGCCAAATCGCGCCAGGAATTCCTGCCCGAAGAGCAGGTACTGGCATGGATGCAGCAATTATGCGACGCCCTGGCCTATCTACACACACGCCAGCCGCCCATCGTCCATCGCGATATCAAACCCTCAAATATCAAGCTCACGCCCAGTGGCCACATCAAACTCGTTGACTTCGGCCTCGTCAAGCTGCTGCTGGCCGATGAAAGCCGCACCGTCACCGTGGTGCAGGGCCGTGGCACCGCGCAGTATACCCCTCTGGAGCAATACGGGGGAGATACCGGCCACACCGACGTGCGCACCGACATCTACGCCCTGGGCGCCACCCTGTATCATCTGCTGACGCTGAAGCCGCCCGCCGACGCCCGCCAGCGCTTTTTACGGCCCGGCAGCATGCCCCTGCCCCGCACCATCAATCCCGCCATCTCCCCCAGCACCGAACGAGCCCTGCTGGCTGCCATGGCCATGCATCCCGACGATCGCCCTCCCAGCATCGAAGATTTCTGCGATCTGCTCTTCAGCCCGCACGAGATCGTCACCACCGGCACCACGTTTACCGTGGACGAACCTTCCTGGGTCGACGCGCTGCGCAACAACATCCTTTTACTGCTGCTGGCCATGATCTTACTGGCTACTGCCTTTTATATCAGTCTCAACGCCATGCTTGCCTGAGTTGTTTCCCCTTCCGCTTCCACTCAACGGGGGTGCATATGCAAACGCAAGAAGTCGCCATGCTCATTCTGCAAATGCCGGATGGCAACAAACGCTGGCCGCTGGATCAGCCCATCATCCGCATCGGTCGCAGCCCTCTGTGCGAAGTCATGCTTCCAGAACGCGTGGTCTCACGTGAACATGCCTATATCGAACAGCGGCCCGACGGCTACTACCTTTTCGATAAACAGAGCAAAAACGGCACCTATCTCAACGGCGAACCGGTCACCACAGGCCGCCGCCTGCAAGACGGTGATGAAATCCAGATCGCCCTGCGTTTCAAGCTGGCTTTCGTGGATGCCGGCGCTACCGCCCCCCTCACCATCGAAGTGGCAACGCCGCTGCGTTCGCAAAGTGGCCTCACCCTGGACAGCGCCCGCCGCACTGTCAGCATTGCCGACCATCTGCTCGATCCACCGCTTTCCAGCGCCCAGTATCGCTTGCTCAAGGTGTTGTACGATGCCCGGGGCAAGGTAGTCAGCCGGGATGAGATTGTGCGCCAGGTATGGCCGGAAGCGGCCAGCGAAGGGGTCACCGAACAGGCCATCGACGCCCTGGTGCGACGTCTGCGCGAGCGCCTGGCCGAGGTGGACGCGGAACACCAATATATCGTCACTGTACGCGGCCATGGCTTCCGCCTGGAAAACCGGCCTTGAAGCCGCTCGCCCTTTACCTACACATTCCTTTTTGCCAGCGCAAGTGTCCGTACTGCGATTTCAACACCTATGCCGGACAGGAACAGCGCTACGATGCTTATGTACAGGCCCTGAGCACCGATATCCGACGCGCAGGCCAGCAGCGACCGCGGACGGGCGTGTCCAGCATATTTTTGGGCGGCGGCACCCCCACCGTGCTGGCCCCCGAACACCTGCAAACGCTATTCACCGCCCTGCGCGAATCATTTACCCTGCTGCCCGATGCCGAGATCACAAGCGAAGCCAATCCGGGCACGGTGGATCAGAGCCGGTTTCAGACATTGCGGGAATTGGGGGTCAATCGCCTGAGCATGGGCGTGCAATCATTTGTGGATGAAGAATTGCGTTTTCTGGGGCGCATCCACAATGCCCAACAGGCCATGCGGGCATTTCAGATGGCCCGGCGCAGCGGGTTTCAAAACATCAATCTGGATCTCATGTTCGGTTTGCCCGATCAACAACCGGAGCTCTGGCGATACAGCCTGCGTCAGGCCATTGCCCTGCAACCCGAGCATCTCTCGCTCTACAGCCTTATCGTTGAGCCCAACACCCCCCTGGCTGCCTGGGTGACCTCGGGGCGTGTATCTGATCCCGACCCGGATCTGGCGGCCGATCTGTATGAAATGGCAGCCGATATGCTGGATGTTGCCGGTTATCATGCCTACGAGATATCAAACTGGGCGCAGGGCCCCCTGCAGGACGACGGATTACCAGCTTATGCCTGCCGTCATAATCTGGTGTATTGGCGAAACGCTTCCTACCTTGGCCTGGGGCCGGGCGCACACAGCTACGAAGACAATCGGCGCTGGTCGACGATCGGCGATGTGGCAGCCTATGTCGACGCCGTCAGAGCCCAGAAGCCGACGACCGATATGATGGAGGAAATCGATCGGCGGCTGGAGATGGGGGAGACCATGATGCTGGGGCTGCGGCTGGTGGAAGTCGGGGTCGAATTTGCCGCATTTGCCCGGCGCTTCGGGGTGGATTTACGCACGGAGTTCGCCCGTGAACTGGCCGATCTGAGCGCCCGCGGGCTGATCGAGATCACAGAGCAGCGCGTCCGCCTGCATCCTCAGGCCCGCCTGCTGGGCAATGAGGCTTTCGCCGCTTTTCTACCTTGAGCTCCCGTCAGCCTCCGTTCACGATTCCTCTGCGGTCAATTCACCGCGCAGATTCGTGCTCAGAGCCTGTCGGCGCTGTGCGGGCGTCAGATCCTGCGCCAGCAACACCATTAGCTTGACCAACGCCGCAGACGCTGTCATGTCATGGCCCGAGACCACGCCTGCATCCAGCAGGCGCCGACCCGCGGCATAGGCATCCAGCCGTATGCGGCCGTGCCATTGCTGGCTGACCGCCACCACCAGCAAATCACGTTGGCGAATCGCTTTCTCAAGGGTTTGTAAAAGCCCCGGCATATTGGGAAACGTGCCGCTGCCAAAGCTCTCGATCACGAGTCCCCGGATGGGGGCCTGCATGAGATAGCCGAATAAATCAGTCTGCATGCCCGGAAACAGTTTGATCAGCGCCACCTGCGTGATCAGCTGTGTCTGCACCTGCAACCGGGAGGGGGCAGGGGGCAGGGGCGGCACCAGGGGGAAGTGGATATGCGTGCCCACCTCGGCCAGCGGCGGACAATTGGGCGAATCGAAGGCCGCGAAATCGCTGGCCGAGACCTTGATCGCTCGATTGCCGCGCAGCAGACGATCGTGGAAATAGATGCCGACCTCATGCGTTTGCGGATGCCCGCACGCTGCCAGCTCCACCGCGGTCAACAGGTTATTGCGGGCGTCATTGCGTATCTGGCCGATAGGCGCCTGGGCTCCGGTGAGGATCACCGGCTTGTGCAGCCCCGATAGCAGGAATGACAGCGCCGCCGCCGTGTACACCATCGTATCGGTGCCATGCAGGATGACAAATCCATCGTAAGCATCGTAATGTTCGCCGATGTGCCGGCTGAGACGCAGCCAGTCGGTGGGTCCAATGTCGACAGAATCACGGGGAGGAGCCAACGTATAGCTATCACAGGCGGCAACCTGCGACAGTTCAGGCACATGCTGTAACACCTGCTCCACGCCGGCCGGGGTCAGGGCGCCATCGGGGCGCCTGACCATGCCCAGGGTGCCGCCGGTATAAATGAGATGAATCATAAAGATCTCTGAAAACAGGGGGTTGTAAACGAGAGTGAGTTGCCCATACGACACAGGCAAAGTATAATGCATTACGTTTATTATATCCACTAACAACGTATCCGAATTTTCGCCCATTTCATACATGGAGGGCCAGATGACATCGCCAGAAGCCCGTCAACAACTGCTTCAACTTCTTTTGCAACAACGAGATGAAGTCCAACGCCAGTGGCTGTTGAACCTATATAAACAGGATACAAACTGGTCAGAACGTATAGACGACAGCGCCCTGCATGCTGAGGTAGACACCTTTCTGACTTTGTTTATCGATGCGCTGCAGACGACCGAGCAGTGGGACAGCATCCAGGCCGAGGCCTTTACTGCGCTACGCCGCCATCTGATCGATCTGAGTAATTCGCGAGTCATAGAAGGCTTTACGCCTTCGGAGACAGCCCTATATGTGTTTGCTCTGAAACAGGCCATGCACCACATGGCCGGGGCTGGAGCCGATGAGAAAACCCAATCGTTGTTGAGTGAATTGCTGTCAGTCGAGGTTTTGCTGGATCAGTTGGGACTGCTTACCGTTGAAAGCTACCTGAATCATCGTGAAGCTCTGATCGTTGAACAGTCAGCAACCATACTGGAGATGGCTTCACCTACCCTGCTGGTATGGGACCATGTGGTTCTGTTGCCCCTGGTCGGCGTCATTGATACTGATCGTGCCCAGGTGATCCTAGATAGCCTGCTCACCGCTATTTCCGAGACCGAATCGGTTGTCGCCATCCTTGATGTCACCGGCGTTCCGGTAATCGACACCCAGGTGGCCAAACATATTCTCACCGCCGTGGAAGGAGCCCACATGCTGGGTGCCAGTGTGATCATTACCGGCGTTAGCGTCGAAACAGCCAAGACTTTGACCAAACTGCAGATCAATCTGGGCGACGTAATCACGCGCGGCACACTACGCGCCGGTTTGCGTTATGCTCTGCATCTGGTTGGGGTTCACATCGAAAAGAACGCCTGAGCAAGGAGAATGACCCATGGATTTCGCCATGATGCGATTAGATGATGTATTGCTGGCGCCCGTCAGCGCTGCCATGGATGATGACGATGCCGAAGCATTCCGTCATCAGGTATTGACAGAAATCAAGAGAATGGAAGCCTCCGGCCTAGTACTGGATATCAGCGGTTTGCCCATCATCGATTCTTTTCTGTCACGAGTGATCAGCGAAATCGCCACTGCAGCAGGGATTCTGGGGGCCAGATGCGTGGTGGTGGGCATGCGCCCGGCCGTCGCATTGACCCTGTTGCAGATGCAACGTCCCATTGCCGGGGTCGCTCATGCCTCCTCACTGGTACGCGGGTTGGAAAAACTGCGCGCCATGCTAGAGGAGGATGCCTGATGCAAATTGCCCGTATGAGATTGCTTACTGCGCGTGATGTGGTCACGGCACGCGAGTTGGCCCGCCGTAAAGCGCAGGAGCTGGGCTTTGGTCTGGCCAAGCAAACCAGATTGGCCACCGCCATCTCCGAGATCGCCCGCAACGCCGTGGTCCATGGGGGCGGCGGCGAAATGGAAATCGAGAATATCACTAACAACCGCCACATCCTGCGTGTCACCATTCGGGACCAGGGACCGGGCATTCATGATATCGACAAAGCCATGCAGGATGGCTACAGCACCACCGGCACCCTCGGCGCCGGCCTGCCCGGCGCTCGCCGTCTGGTCGATGCCTTTCACATCGAGTCCATCGTAGGGCAGGGCACCACTGTCGTCATGGAAATGCGATGATCTCCTTTCCCGTCTGTACTGCTTCCTGGGCGATGATGGAAGTTCGTCATCGCCACGATGTCGATCGATTGCAGCGCGCCATGCGCCAGTTTGTCCGCAATCTGGGTTTTCATGATCCCAAAGAAACAGAGTTGTTGATTGCCGTGCGCGAGCTGGCCCAGAACGCCTGGCAGCATGGGGGCGGCGGCATCGTGTGCTGGCACCCCGTCACAACCGCCCGCGGCCAGGGAATCGAGATCATCTGCAAGGATGACGGTCCCGGTATTGTCGATATCGCCTCGGCCCTCCGGGATGGCACGGGCACGGGGCTGGGCGCCGGCCTGGGTGCGGCCCAACGTCTGACTGACTATCTGGCGATTCAATCCCGTGCCGACGGCGGCCTGATCATTCATATGCAAAAGTGGCTCTGATGCAATTCGGCATTTCCAAACGCTCACTGTATGGTAGCAGCTCGTGTGGTGACGATGCCTTCACGTATGAAGACGATGAGCGTGCGCTGATGGCCGTGGTCGACGGCCTGGGTCACGGCAGGCGCGCGGCCGAGTCGGCCCGAGTCGCCATGCAGGAGCTCAACGATATTGCATTGTTTCCGATCGAGGACATAATACAGCGCCTGCACAACGCCCTCAAACCCACCGTGGGCGCGGCGCTGACTGTTGCCATCTTGCATAAAAGCAGCTACAAACTGGAAGTCTGCGGCATTGGCAATGTGCAGATGCAACTGGCGACCGCCGACAAACTCTATCGTTTTGACGGTGCTCCCGGCATTCTCGGCGTTTACAGAAATCAATGTCGGCCGCGATTTTTTCAATATCACCCCGGCGATATCATCGTTATCTACACCGATGGCATCAAATCATCCTATAGTGCTGCTAAACTGCACTACATTCTGCATCCCAATCCCAGGCGCATTGCCTCCAACATTATGCAGCAATATCGTCGTGGTACAGACGATGCCCTGGTGTTAGTAGCGTTGGAAACGCCCTCGCTACCCCAAACCCCTTAGCCCGGCAGGAGTCGATTCTCGCTGCTGGAATATAGCTAACTTTGATACCCCTCTGAGAGGCCATGTCGTGACACAAGATTATCTCAATGCCTATACCGAGCTGCTGGAACAGCATTTTCTGCGCCCGGGCGAGGCCTGGTTTGAGGGAGCCTATCGCCTGGGGCAGACGCTGGTGCGGGCAAATTACGAGCTGGAAGATGTGGTGGAATTGCACGACACCGCTCTGCAACGATTGGCACAAAAACATCCGGATGCCGATTTCACAGCCGAGCGCGGGCATTATCTGTTGCTGGAGGTGCTTACTGCCTACGCCATGGCCTTCAAAGCCCAGAGTGAACTGCTGAATCTGCGCTCGCAGGCCCTGGCCGAAAGCGAACAGAAATATCGGGCGCTGGTCGATCGGGCGCATGATGGCATCCTCATCGTGCAGGATGGGACGATCATATTTGCCAATCCCAAGATGGAGGAAATGACCTCCTACGACGCAGAGACCCTGCTGGCCATGGATGTGGATTCGTTGCTGCAATCGCAGGAATTGCTGGCCCATATCAACAGCGCAGCCGATGTGACCAGCCCACCCCTGTTTACCATGGCCTATTTGCAGACAGCCATCGGCCAGACGCCGGTCGAAGCCTCGGCCGGGTTCATCACCTATGATCGCAAGCCCGCGGTCATGATCGTGGTTAGGGACCTGACAGAGCGTATGGAACTGCAACGACGCCTGCAGAGCCGCACCAAACGTCTCAGCGCCCTTAATCGTATTGCCGGCGCGGTCAGCGCCACGCTCGATCTGGAAGCCCTGCTGGAAACTGTTTACAACGAGATTCAGCCCCTGTTTCAGCCCGACGCGTTTTTCATTGCCCTGTATGAACCGGAGGAGAGGATAATCGATTTTCATTTTCTGATCGACGAGGGACAACGCGCAGTACCGATGAGACAACCCCTGGATCGCAGCCTGACCGCGCACGTTATCCGCAGCAAACAACCCCTGCTGATTTCAAATCGGGACGAGATTTACGCCCGATTTCCCCATATCGAACGTTGGGGCACGCAGAAAGTATCAGAGACATGGCTGGGGGTGCCCATGCGCGTGGGAGAGCAATTGATCGGGGTGATCAGCGTACAAGCCTATAATGATCACGCATACGATGACGAGGACATGGAATTGCTGGGTACCATTGCCGATCAAGTGGCTGTGGCCATTGCCAATGCTCGCCTGTATGCTCAGGCCCAGAAGGAGATCGCACAACGTAAAGCCGCCGAAGAGGCCCTGCGCATGTACAGCCAGGACCTGGAATCGCTGGTGGCGGAACGCACCAAGGCATTGCAGGAGGCGCAGGAACAGATCTTGCGCCAGGAGAAACTGGCGGTGATAGGTCAGCTGGCTGCCAGCATCAGCCACGAGCTACGGAATCCGCTAGGAGTCATCACCAATGCCATCTATTACCTGAAGATGGTGCTCAGCAACGAAAACGAAAAAGTACAGGAATATCTGAATCTGATCGAAGAACAGGCATTGAAGACCGCCAAGATCGCCTCCAACCTGCTGGAATTCACCCGCAGTCGCCCCCCTCAACCCAGCACTATCTCGCTCGATGAATTCCTGCCCCACCTGCTTCGTCTGGTTCCGCCCCCCGTTTCAGTGCAGATCGATTTGCAGATTCCTGCCAAACTGCCGCCCCTGTACGTGGATCGCACTCATCTGGAACAAATCCTCACCAATTTGCTCAGCAACGCCTATCAGGCCATGCCCCACGGAGGTCGTGTCACAATCACGGCGGAAGCTGCTGGTAACGCCGTACATCTGGCCGTAAGCGACACCGGTGAAGGCATGACCGAGGAAGTCATTGCCCAGATTTTCGAACCCCTGTTCACCACCAAAGCCCAGGGCATTGGTCTGGGTCTGGCCATCACCAAGAATCTGGTCACGGCCAACGGGGGACGCATCGAGGTGCAAAGCGAGCCCGACAAAGGCAGCACCTTCATCGTCACCCTGCCAGGTGTAAAACAAGCCAACAAGCATTGACAGGAGTTTGTCATCACGACCGACTGCAATTGCTCATCAACCATC
>JAJRXO010000239.1 GCA_024276255.1 Chloroflexota bacterium
AGCAGGCCGGATTCCACGATTTCGGTGGCCAGGGGGCAGTAGACATTCTCGTACCAGCTTTTGACCGCGTCTTCGTAGCTGATCTCGTGCCCCGCGGCCTCTCCCATGTACCAGCGATGCACGGATATCTGTTCGTCGAATTTGCGATAGTGGCCAGGCTCGGTGAGGCGCAGGTCGGCATCCGGGAAGTATTCGTTGAGTTTCGTCCGTTCGAGAAATAGACGATGCCCGGCCTCGGTCAGCCACGTGCTGAGCGACTCCGCGGAGTCGGCATCGACAGGGAAGGGGACTTCGACGCGCGTGACATAGGCTTCAATGGTCTTGTCGCCGCGAGCCCGCGCCACTGAAACGCGGTGATTGCCATCGCGCACAAAATACAGCTCTCCCACCTGATACAAATCCACAGGCGGCAGGCCCACCAGCGTGTTGGTGGCAGCGTCCACGCGACGCCAGCGCTCATACAGGGCCTCGTTTCGGGGTAAAAAGGTCTGATTGAAGTCGCGATAGCGGCCCACGCTGCCCACGATTTTTTCCAGCGGCACTTCTTTGAGCTCGGGCAGCCCATGTTCGCGGGCCTGCAATGCGCTGCGTACTTCTTCGTAGCTCAGCAGATTGGGATTGCGGTTGCTGAGCCGGGCGCGCCAATCCTGCAACAGCGCATGAAAATGCGCTTTGCGAAACCTTTCTGCTGATTGGTTGAGGCTTTGGGGACTCAAATCTTGTGACATGGCAAATGCTTCCGTTCAGTACCGGCCATGAAGGGTAAAGAGGTAAAACTATACAGATGCGCCAGTAATTGGTCTCGAAATGCTGGTTCAGAGGATTTCTGCAAACCGGTTTGCGATAAGGCGAACCTTGAGATGATCTGTACGGTCACAAAAGTGTTATCCTGAACACCCTTATTGTACCATTGACCCCACGCGAAGGCTATAAGTTCAATTCAATCCACGCGTGCTACTGTGCCGGAGCGGCGGATATCCCCCGCCCCCTGCATGGTTCCCTGATCGTCGATGCCCACGGCGTGGGTGCCACCGAAAAACATATGCAGACCTTCCCAGGCCACCACATCGTATCCCCAGCCACGCAGGGTGCGCAGGGTGTGCGGTGAAACGCCGCCCTCGATCTGGAGTTCCCCGTGTTCGAAATGGATGCGGGGCGTGTGAACCGCTGTATGCAAGTCGAGGCCGAAGTCGCACACATGCGAGATAACCTGCAGGATAGCTGTGCGCAGGCGATTGGACCCGCCGGAGCCCAGGGCCAATATGGGCTTGCCCTCCCGCAGAATGATGGTCGGGGCCATCATGGAGCCGATGCGCTGACCCGGCCTGCCGCGATGGAAGCCCTGGGGATGCAGATCCGCCTCGCCCATGATGTTGTTGAGGATCAGCCCTGTGTCGGCGAGCGCATAACCGGGGGTTTCGCCGCTGGTGGTGGTGAGCGCCACAAAGTTGCCCTCGGCGTCGAGGACGCTGATATGCGTGGTGCTATTGTGCCCGGGCGCGGGGGGCGGATCGAGGGGATAGGGGCGGGCGTGGCGCGCCAGGCGGCAGGCGAGATCATTGCTGTGGCGCTGGAGATGGTCGGGGCTGAGGAAAAGTTGGGCGTCGCCCGAGCTCTCGAAGGCGGGACGGGCAAGGTTGGTTTGCCGCATGACCTCGGCCAGCAGCCCCAGGTGACGGGCGCTGCCCAGATTCAAGGTATGAAGATCGAACCCAGCCAGCATGGCCAGCGAAAATGCGATCAACGCACCTCCGCGCGAGGGAGGAGGGTTGGTCAGCAATTCAAAGTTGCGATAGGGCAGGCGCAGGGCCGGGCGCACGATGACCTCGTAGTTTTGCAGGTCGGCAACGGTGATCAGACCCCCATGTTGGCGTTGATCCTGCAGCAGGATATGGGCGATGTCGCCGCGGTAGAAGAGATCGGGGCCCGAACTGGCCAGCGTTGTCAGTACATCCGCCAGATCGGCATTGCGGTAGCGAAAGCTTTGATCCCACAGGGTGTCGGAGGCGCTGAATAAGCGGGCAACCGAGGTTTCGTTGGTGAAGATGGGGTGTAGCAGGCGACCCACATAGCAGCCGAATTCGCCCAGCGGTACGCCGTCACGGGCCAGATCAATGGCTGGTTGCAGCACGATGGGCAGGGGGAGTCGGCCTTGCTCGGCCTGCAACCGACAGAGCCCGGCCGGGTTGCCCGGCACAGCCACGGAGCCGTGTCCGATATGGAATATCTGACTGGTGGGGCCAAAGTCGACCGTCACCGGATAAAAATCCACTGCCTGCGACGACTCGCCGCGCTCCAGGCCCGGGAAATTGCAGAAGAAGTCATAAACGAGGGGCGTGCCCTGGTTGGATTTGTACACCAGGGCGAAACCGCCGCCTCCGGGGGAGACGAGGGTGGCCTCTGCTACGAAGGAGGCAAACGCGGCCGCCACCACGGC
>JAJRXO010000015.1 GCA_024276255.1 Chloroflexota bacterium
CCGGCCCTGGATCTGCTGGATGGCAACCCCAGTGCTGCCAGCTTGCAGGACGTGGTGAGCAACATGGATGCGTCGGTCTGCGGCGCCATCGGCGCTTTTGGGCAATTATTGGCCGCCACCGACGCCTACGATATCATCAGCGTGCACAGCATGGCCGATTACAGCGGCCTGGATACGCTCTCGCGCTGGCTGCAAACACTGGCGCCTTCTCCCACGCCGCCTGTTTGGATCACGGCGGCCACATCGGCCCCGGCCCTTACCGGCGATCCCACCATCCTGCGCGTGAACCCCCAATTCCCTGCCACGGGCGAGGCCCTGTGGGCCAGCCTGCAGGATTGGACGGCACCGGATCACAGCACGGTGGAAACATGGTATCGGGCGGAACAGGCGCGGCTGGCGTTCAAGAAATGGGTGCTGGCAGCGGCTTCCGGCTTCGACGTGCTGGTGCTGGGCCTGGAACAGGATCGACCGGAATATGAGAATGCGGCCCTTTCGCAGCGAGACCTGGCGTTTCAGGGCCTGCTGGATGCAGCAGACGGCTTTAGCCCGCCTGCTGTACGGCCGGTGGTACCGGCGTTGTCGCTGGCACAATCGCAGCTGGCCGGTTATACAGATGTGCGGGCGCTGGCCGGTCTGGGCGATGGGGTGTGGGCCTTTGCTTTTATCATTGAAGATCAGCCGGTGTACGTGTTATGGTTGGATGACGGCACCGCGCAGGGGCCAGACGATGTCGATCCCACAGTCCAGGTGCGCCTGCCGGTGCACGCTGTGCAATTCACCACCTTCACCCTGCCCACACGAAGGGATCAATCCGGCCCTGTGATCGAAGCCCACACTGCCACGGACGGCTATCTGACATTGACCCTGAGTGAAACACCCGTGATTGTGCGCGGCGACTGGGCGCCGCTGTTCTTGCCCCTGATTGCCACTACCCCCTGACGGTCAGTCCTTCCCGGCTGTTTCCTTTTTCCCCGCCTTTCGGCAGATATCGATGATGGCCGGTCCGTATTGCTGCATTTTCCATTCTCCCAGCAAATGCAGAGCGGCCAATTCTTCCATGGTCTGCGGGTGCTGTCGGGCCAGGGTCATCAGCACATGATTGGTAAGGATGACGTCGGCATCGACCCCCCGTTTCTGCGCCTGTTGGCTGCGCCAGGCTCGCAGTGTTTCATACACGGCGCGTTCGGCACTGCTGGGCATGGAGCCGCGCGAGGGGTGCACCGGAGGCGCGGGCGCGGGTGCGCGCTGTCCCTTGCGGATGACTTGCAGGATGCGTCGGGCCACGTGCGGGGGCAGTCGTCGCGGCAGGCCCGGTGTCTGCCGCAATTCGGCCAGGGTGGCGGGCTGCCTGCGGGCCAGATACAACAGGGTTTCATTGCGCATGATCTTGAACGGCGGCCGATTGCGCCGCTGTGCCTGTTTTTCGCGCCAGTCGAACAGGGCCTGGCATACGGCCAGTTGCTGATCATCGAGCTCGCGTAGGCCGCGAAGACGCCACATGTCGGGCCGGGGTTTTTCCTGCCAGCGGATGTGGACGAGCTCGGCGAACATATCAAGTGCTTCCTGCCAGCGTTGTTTCTGTTGCAGCTGGCGCGCCAATAGATCGCGCAGGGCCAGCAGATAATGGGTGTCAAGCCGGGCGTAACTGAGCTGCTCGGGGGTCAACGGGCGCCGGCCCCAGTCGGTACGCTGCCAGCGTTTGTCGAGCTTGACGCCAAAGTGCTCTTCCAGGATGGATGCCAGGCTGGGGCGCTGCCAGCCCAGGATGCGCGCCGCCCACAGCGTGTCGAAGATATGCTGGAAACGGATGCCGAAATCACGATCCAGCAGGAGTAGATCGTTTTC
>JAJRXO010000240.1 GCA_024276255.1 Chloroflexota bacterium
CTTGAGGCGAATCACGCCTGTGGTGGTCTCTTCGGTGCCGCCGATCACGTGTTCCAGCAATTCCGAGCGGGTGGTGTGCAGGGCCGCCACCAGATCCATGCCGTCGTCCATGGTGATGTGGGGCTTGATGTCGAGCACGCGTTGCAGATGATCGTGATACTCTTCGTTGGTCTCGCCTTTCATGGCGTACACAGGCATTTCGTAGTAGCTGACCAGCGCCGCAGCCACGTCATCCTGGGTGCTAAGGGGGTTGCTGGCAGCCAGGGCGACTTCGGCACCTCCGGCCAGCAGCACACGCATGAGATTGGCGGTTTCAGTGGTCACATGCATGGCAGCGCCGATGCGGACACCCTTGAAAGGTTGTTCTTTCTTGAATCGTTCTTCCAGCTGGGCCAGCACCGACATCTCTTTAGCCGCCCATTCCATGCGGAAGCGACCGCGTTCGGCGAGTTCGATATCGCGAATGTCATATTGTTTAGCAGTCATGAAGTGTTTACTCCTGTGAAGTGGCTTTGTTTGCATTAAAAAGCTGAACCAGACGAGGTTCGTCGCCGTAGTTTTGTCGATAGCGGCTGATGAATTCGTCGGGTGTGTAACGATGGTTCTGGGTGCCCACCTGTTCGATGACATAGACAGCGGCCACATTACCCAGCCGCAGAGTCGTAGGCCAGTCAAATTCACGGCTGAGCCCGGTAAGCAGGCCCGCACGGAAGGCGTCGCCCACGCCGGTGGGCTCGACGATGGCCCGAGCTTTTGCCGCCGGCGCATGATAGCTGCCTTCGGGAGTGTAAACGCTGGCGCCCTCGCTCCCGCGGGTGACAACCAGCGCCCCCACATGCTCCAGCAACCCGTCCTCATCCAGGCCCGAGAGCTTTTTGGTCATTTCCAGTTCGTAGTCATTGACGGTGAGCACATCAGCGCCCTCCATGCTGCGCATGAGCTCATCCGCGCTCAGGCGGGCCAGTTGCTGGCTGGGATCGTAGACATATTTGATGCCCAATTCCCGGCACTGCTCGGCATAGCGTATCATGGCCTGGGGATCGTTGGGCGAGATGATCACCCAGTCGATGCTCTGACGATCGAGATCAAAAAAGCTGAGCTCGCGCGCCCGCCGCATGGCGCCGGAATGGAAGGACGCGATCTGGTTTTGATCCTGATCGGTGATCACAGTGAAGGTGGCCGTGAATTCATCTTCGTAGACGGCCGTGAGTGAGGTGTCAACGCCCTGACTCTCCAGCCATTGCTGATAATCGGCGAAATCAAGGCCAGCCGCGCCCATCAGTTTGGGATGATTCCCCAACAGAGCCAGATTGTAGGCGATGTTGGGCGCACAGCCCCCGCGATGCCGTTCCTTTTCATCCACCAGAAAGCTGACGCTGAGATGGCTGACATGTTCGGGCAGGATGTGGTCTTTGAAATAACCGGGAAAACGCATGAGGTAATCCCAGGCAATGGAACCGGTGACAATGATAGACATAGGGCTTGAGGTATGAGCGGAAGAAGGAAAGAAACGGGTTCAGGGAACGTGATCGATCCAGTCGAGCACGCCTGTGAGATCAGCGAAACTGGCGGCCGCGGCCGCGCTCACTTCGGGGCTGCGGGGGCGTACGGCCAGGGCGTGGCCCACTTCAGCGAAAGCCGGAATGTCGGCGCTGCTGTCGCCTATCGTAAGACAGTCGCCGGCGGCCACGCCCCATTGCTGCAACAGGCGACGCACCAGGGGACCTTTGCCGCCCCAGGGCACATGCACGCGCATGATGCCCAGCAGGCGCTGGCCATCGTGCAGCAGTTCGTTGCAGTAATAATCCTGTGCCTGCAGATCAGCAGCAATGTCCGCCACGTGCAGATCGAAACCGGAGCTGAGCAGCACGAATGGAATGCGCCTTTGGTGCAGGCCCGCAGCCAGATCGCGAGCGCCGGGCACATAGGGA
>JAJRXO010000241.1 GCA_024276255.1 Chloroflexota bacterium
CTGGCTGAAAAACCAGGGCATTCGCAATACTCGCGAGACGTCGCAGGCCAAATGGTTCGCCACCGAAGCCGCCTGGGAGGCGGCCTCCGACGCCGTGCAGATCCACGGTGCGTATGGTTTTTCCAAGGAATATGAGGTCGAGCGTTATTTGCGCAATGCCAAGGGGGCAGTTATTTACGAAGGCACGACCCAGATTCACCAGCTCATGCAGGCCAGCTACGCCCTGGGCTTGCGCCGCGACAAAGCGCTGCGCTGTGAACTCCCTGCCTACGATCCCGACCTCTGGCAGGAAAGCTGACGCAGAATAACCATTGCTACCTACCTTCATTTATCGATCCATTCAAGGAGAATCACTATGAGGTACCTCGTATGTGTCAAACAGACGCCTGACACAGCCGAACTCCCCAAAGTCAATCCCGAAGAAGCTGCCAGCGGACAGCTCAGCATCAACCTTGTCGTCAATCCCTGGGATGAACATGCCATTGAAGCCGCATTGCAGATGAGCGAGAATTATGGCGGCATGGCCGGCGCCATCACAGTGGACGGCGACTCGGCCATCGACGCCCTGCGCAGCGCCCTGGCCATGGGCTGTAAAGATGCCACCCTGG
This sequence comes from Chloroflexota bacterium, assembly GCA_024276255.1. Lineage (GTDB taxonomy): Bacteria > Chloroflexota > Anaerolineae > J102 > J102 > JAADGC01. The sequence goes on from JAJRXO010000241.1 coordinate 609, forward strand.
TAAAGGAAGAAGCCGCAGACGCCAACAGTGTGGCGACGCTGCTGGCCGCGGCCGTGAAAAAACTGGGCGATGTGAACTATGTACTCACCGGCCAAATGACCGTCGACGGCAATAGCGGCGCTGTGCCCGTCATGCTGGCCCGCAAGCTGGGGTGGCCAGTGGTGACCGGCGTGGCCAAAGTGATTCAGGCCGACGAAGACAGCGTCACCGTGGAACGCGTGGCCGGACAGGATCGCTTCACCGTGAAGGTTCCGGCTCCGGCCGTGCTCTCTGTGATCAAAGAAATCGGCGAATCGCGATATCCCACATTCATCAACATTCGCAAAGCTGCCCGCGTGAATATCCCCGTATGGACGGCTGCTGATCTGGATGTGGAAACGCCTGCGGCAGTGGTGCAGACCGAGAATTATCGCAAGCCCCCCGCCCGTGACGCCCATGTGAAGCTGTTTGATAATGCCGACGAACTCGTTGACGCCCTGCTCGCCGAGAAAGTATTATAGGAGAAGCCACCATGAAAATCCTCGTTTTCATCGAAACCGATAATGGCGATGTTGTCGCCAGCAGTTGGGAAGCGTTGGGCAAAGCGCTGTCGCTCAGTGATGATGTTGCGGCGCTCGTTGTGGGCCACAATGTAGGAGATGTAGCATCCGAGGCCGGCGCCCGCGGCGCCAGCGTCGTGTACGTGGTCGACGATGCCAGCCGGGCCGAGTTCGATCTGGATCTGGTTGTCGCCGACACCAAGGCCGCATTGGCCGAAGCCGGCACCAATGCCCTGCTGGCCGTGCACACCGGCAATGGCCGCGATCTGGCGGCTGCCGTAGCTGCCGATCTCAATGCCGGTTTTTTGGCGGATTGCCTTGAGCTGCGCCAGGAGGACGGCGTTCTGGTCGGTGTGCGTCCACTGTACTCCGGTAATATCCTGGCTGATGTCAGGGCTGCCAGCGATGTGCAGATTGCCACCCTGCGCCCCCGCTCGGCCGAGGCTGCCGCCAACACCGGCGCCAGCGCCGATATCGTCACCTTGCAACCCGCAGCAGTTGACAGCCGCATGCAGGTGCTGGAGGTCAAACACGCTGAGACCGGCGAGATCAGCCTGACCGATGCCAATGTGATCGTCTCCGGCGGCCGCGGCGTAGCTAAAGATCCCGAACTGGGCTTCAAGCTGATCCGCGAGCTGGCCGACACGCTGGGCGCCGCCGTAGGGGCTTCCCGCGCCGCAGTCGATGCTGGCTTCATCGAATACAAGCATCAGGTCGGCCAGACCGGCAAGGTTGTGCGCCCCGATATGTACATCGCCTGCGGAATCAGCGGCGCTGTGCAGCATCTGGCTGGTATGAGCTCCAGCAAGATCATCGTGGCCATCAACAAAGACAGCGAGGCACCCATTTTCAGCGTGGCCAACTACGGCATTGTGGGTGATCTGTTCGAGGTCGTGCCGGCCATGAATGAGGCCTTTAAGGCCAAGCTGAACAAAGGTTAGTTCATTTCCCCAACCAGCCCATCTTCCGGGGCTTTGTGGCCCGGAAGATGGGCATTCATATTCCTATCGCCGCGCTGCTTCCAGGCATACAACCCCTTCCGGCCCCACCGTGGCCGCGTGCAGCGTGCGAGCATCCACTTCCAGCCGATCCCCGGCCTGCAATTCGATGGTCTCGTTGCTTTCGGGCAGGTGAAAGGTGATGGACCCCCGCACCACATACAGCACTTTGGTGTAGGAATGTGTGTGGGCCGAGTAACTGAAGTTGGGGCCGTTCGACCATGTGTAGGGGTTCAGTCCTTCGCCACGCAATTGCATGCGTAGTTCTTCTTCGGTGACATCGCCGCCGTATTTCCAGCGTGTGAAGACATAACTCATGGGGACATTCCTTGGAAAAGATGGGGCAGGACCTAAAACGATACCAGTTCGCCCATGCGGTCTACGTTGTAGCCGCCCAGCGCGGCCACGGTCTGGGCAAAACGATCGCTGCGGATAATCTCCAGCAGCGGGGCCAGCAGTTCCCCTTCGTACAATGCCCGGGGGATGATTAGCTGGTACTGCTCATGAAACAGGGGCAGGAAATCGAGCCCAAGTGAGCGGGCGGCAGCCAGAATACCCAGGCCACAATCTGCCATTCCACTCTGCACCATCGCCGCCACGGCCAGATGCGTGGATTCGCAGCGTTCGTAGCCGCGAATGCGGGAGGATGGCAGGCCGGATTGCTGCAACTGGTAGTCGAGCAGCATCCGTGTGCCGGAGCCGGCCTGGCGATTGACAAAACTCACATCGGGCCGCACGAGATCGTGCAGATCGCGAATGCCTTTGGGATTGCCCGGTTGCACCATCAATCCCTGAGTGCGCTCCACAAAATGCAGCACCACGATGGGCACGTGGGAAAGATACTGGTGCAGATAGGGGATATTATAGGTGCCGGTTTCGGGATCGAGCAGGTGAGCGCTGGCGATGTGGGCTTCGCCACGAGCCAGGGCTTGCAGGCCGGCCAGCGAGCCCACGTGGTGGGAACGCAGGAATCGGCTGGGCCTGCTGCGTCGCAGGAGGTCGGCCAGTAGATCGATGGTGAGATCATGGCTGCCCATGTGCAGGATGCTCTGGGCAACGAGGTGCTCCGGGCGCAGTAATTCGACGGGTACCGCGGTGCCGGCCGGCAGTGGCGCTGACCCGCGTTGGACATGGATGATGCCGTCGGCCTGCACCATCGACATGGTAGCCCCTGCCCCGCGACTCAGGGGTACGGCCACAGTGCGTTCCTCCACCTGCGCCAGCGAAACACGTACGAGTTCGTCGTGACGAGGTGCTGCCGACAGGTCCCGGGTGAGGGTGGCTGTGATGTGCGCCCGATGCGCCTGATCCTGGCCCAGCCAATGCCGCAACAGGGGACGCGCCAGGCGATCGAAAGTGAGAATGGCGCCGGTGGCATAGCGGGAGATACCCAGCACCGGTTTGCCATGGGCGTGCCCCAGAATGGTGTTGTGCCCTGGTCGTATGGCCAGGCCTTCGACCACCACCTCGCCGTGGCGGGCGATCAGCGTCGCGGTGGCAGCCATCGAGCCGGCATTGAGCACGACGAGATCGTGATCGTCGAGCGCGGCCAGGAAAGTGGCTTCCAGATCGGCGACGTCGGCATCGACGGCTGTCAGGCGATGACTGATGGCGCCCCAATCCTCGGCAATCGCCCCCAGAATCAGGGCATTCACAGCGGCATTGTCCACCAGCGGTGGGGAGCCGGGCGGGGGCTGGGCCCCGGAATCGGCCGGCAGGATGGCGATGCGAGGTCGGCGATACACGCGTACGTGACGGTGTCCGGCGCGGGCAATGGCGCCCAGATCAGCGGGGCGCAACTGGTGGTTGGCGGGCACGATTAACTGGGTGTTGACGATATCTTCGCCCAGGGTACGGATGTGCTGCCAGCGGTGGGTTGGTTGCGCGACTATGATGGCGCTGCCGTCCTCTTTCAGCGTCACCTGCTCATGCGGCAACAGGGCGTCATAGCCGGGGGGTATGGGATCGTCGGTGTCGACGGGCAGGGCCTGTTCGCCCAGTTGCAGTACAACAGGATCATCGGCCGCGGCGTGCGCGATGTCGGCGGTGCGCACGGCATAGCCGTCCATTGCCGCTTCATGTTGTTGGGGAGCCGACACACGCGCCCACACCGATACAGCCGTGATGCGACCGTTTGCCTCGGCCAGGGGCAGGGTTTCGGCGGGCATGTGGCGCAGGGCTCCGGCCTGAGTGAGCGCCTGCAACCATGCTTGCAGCGCCTGTGCGAGTGATGGGTTTTGTAAGGTCATTTTCTGTCAGCGCACGCTGCGGGAAAAGTGGAGTACGATCTGCTGGTTATTGTATGTCTGTTCAGAAAAGCCACAAAAACTGAAGCCATGGGAGCGATAGAATTCGATGGCAGGATAGTTTTTGGTGTGCAGGCTGACTGCCAGGCTGCGTAATTTACGCTCCAGGGCCCAGCGCTGAGTATATTCGAGTAATTGGCTGCCGATGCCCTGTCTACGGTGCTCTGGCGCCACCACATGACGATAAATCAGGCCTTCGCCGTTGTTTTTGTTGGGGATCATGTGCAGGTAACCCACAATCTAGTTGTTGAGACGGGCCGAAAGCAGACAATCGCCCCGTTGCCAGAATCGCAACAGGTTATCGTCGGCCACGGCTGCGGCAATGTGTGTTTCGCGGGGCAGGCTGATGAGGTGGAAGCTGACCTGCATGTCGGTGTTGTTGATATGCATGGTCATCTGCCATACATGTTGCGTCAGATAGCTGGCGTCCAGGCGGGCGCATTCGTTGAGGTCGTGCAGGGTGGGGCGATGGATGTACAACACGGTGGGAGATAGGGGGATGGGTGGGGCAGGTTTAGCTGGGGGTGGCGTAGTTGGAAAGGGCGGCGGCGATATCGTCGCCCCGGCGGAGAAGGTACACGGGGATGGCGCTGGCCCACAGCGCATTGACGGTTTTTTGATGGGCAGGGGCGGGCCCAAAACTGTCGGCCGCGATGAGCACAACCGTACTTTGGATGCCGCGGCGGCTGAGTTCGCGCAGGGTGGCGATCCACGATGGCTCGGTGGAAGGTGTGATGGCGATGATGATGCTGGAACGGCTGAGAAAGGGGCTTTCGACGCTGAGCAGACGGTCGAAGGGCAGGGACGGGACAGGATCCAGTACGGCAAGCAGCTCCAGTATTTTTTGCAATTGTCTTTGCCCGCGGTCGCAGGGAATAATGGTGCGATGCAGGGTGTGTGTGATCAGGCCCACCGAGCGTTTTTCGGAGATGAATCGCCGGGCAATGGATGCGGCCGCGGTGACCGCGTATTCGATAGTGGCCGGGATCAGCTCCAGACGGCTGTCGGTGTCGTTCCAGAGCACGGCCGGGCGTTCAGTGTCGCCGGGGAGCATCCAGGGCTGGGCGCGATGATAGGTGGCATCGAGATCGAGGGCCAGCCACAGATCGCTGGTGGGGTCCAGCTCGAATTCCTTGACCATGATCCGGCCGGTACGGGCGGTGGAACGCCAGTGGATGCGATTGAAGCTGTCGCCGGGCGCATATTCGCGCACAGTGGAGACGTGGCTGCTGAGATAATGGGTGCGTCGGCGGGTGGCCTCCCCACCGGGCATCTGTCCGGCAGGCAGGTGAAACTGGTGAATATCGACGGTGGCCGGGTAGACGATAATGGGCCGGGTTTGGGGGATGACGCGGGTGAGTTCGAATATCCCCAGTGGATCACCACTGCGCAGGGTAATGGGCCCCAGGCGATATTCGCCCCGACGATAGCAACGGGTGCGCCGCACCCAGAGATGTTTTTTCTTCCCACCCAGTGAACTGATCACGCGCGAGGGATAATGGCCGGGCAGGGTGCTGTGATCGCGGATTTCCAGCCACAGTTTGGGCAGGCGGCTACGATTGCTGATCTCGAAGTGTTCTTCGGCGATCTTGCCCACCTGGCTGCGCCGGGCCCGGGTGACGCGGCTCAGGCGGATGCCGTTGACATTGGCCCATGCCCAGAACCACGAGCCCACCAGGATAACGGTGAGCATGTAGAAGATGTTGTACAACAGATCGCGGCCTGAATTGAGGGCCAGCAACAGGCTGAGCAACCACAACAGGAGCGCGATCCAGGCAGAAGGACGCACGGTGAGTCAGCACCAGCAGGGAGTGGCGCGCATCAGGGTGCAACCCGAGCGCCAGGGATGGGAACAGTGTTGAGGGTTTCCTGTATGACAGTGGCCGGATCGACGTTTTTAATACGGGCGGAAGGGCTGATGATGAGGCGATGGGCCAGGGTGGCAGATGCCAGGGCCTTGACATCATCGGGCAACACAAAGTCGCGACCCTGGGCCGCGGCATAAGCGCGGGCGGTCTTGAACAAGGCCAGCGATCCGCGGGGGCTGGCCCCCAGATACACGTCTTCATGCTGGCGGGTGGCGGTCGTGAGGGCCACGATGTATTGTTTGATCTGTTCGTCTACATAAACGGTTTTCACGGCCTCCTGAGCAGCCTGCAACTCTGCTACACTGACGACCTGCTGCAGATCCTCGATGGGATGGTGGTCGCGTTGGGAATCGAGGATGGCGATCTCATGCTTGCGTTCGGGATAGCCGAGACGGATGCGCATGATGAAACGATCGATTTGCGCTTCCGGCAGGGGGAAGGTGCCCTCGTATTCGATGGGATTCTGTGTGGCCAGCACCAGGAAGGGCCGCGCCAAGCGATAGGTCTCGCCATCGACCGTGACCTGGCGCTCTTCCATGGCTTCGAGCAGAGCGGCCTGGGTTTTGGGGGTGGCGCGGTTGATCTCATCGGCCAGTACGATCTGGGCAAAGATGGGGCCGGGCCGGAATTCAAATTCCTGGTTTTTCTGATTGAAGACAGATACCCCGGTGACATCGCTGGGCAACATGTCGGGAGTGAACTGGATGCGGCTGAACTGGGAGCCGATGGAGCGGGCAATGGCGCGGGCCAGCATGGTCTTGCCCAGGCCGGGCACGTCTTCGATGAGTAGGTGGCCCTCGCACAGCAGGGCCAGCAGGGTTTGTTCGATAGCGTGGCGCTTGCCCATGATAACGCGTTCAACGTTATCGGCGATTTTGCTGACCAGGGCGGGCACACAGTTGGATTCGGTCATGATGTCTCCGGGGGTAATTGCAAAATGGGAAGACGCAGCAGCGTCTATGATCCCATTTCAGGGCACAAGCATTGTACCATGTTGGCAGGGGGAAGGAATAGCATGAGCCTAGCTGCCAAAGTGCATGCGTTTGAAGCTTTCGAAGTAACGCAGTTCGCCCTGCTCGTCTTTTTCGGCCCAGCGTTCGCGCACCCAGCGTTCCATGGCGTCGATATCGTCAAACTGACTGGCATGCTGGCGTAGCGCCTGGATCTTCAGCTCGAAGTACTGGCTGATATCCACGCGATGGTTGGGCTCGGGGGCCATACACATCCACAGTTCCTTGATGTTGTGGGGCTCCAGTCCTTCGGCCAGCAAATCGGGGAAGAACATGGGGTTGCCGGCGGCCGGAAAGACGGCTTCCAGCGTGGCCAGCCCGGCGTTGCGATGATCGGGATGGTTGATGTAGCTGTGGCCCCGAAACAGCATTTCGGGATACTGGCAGATGATCAGATCGGGCCGCATGCGACGGATGTGGCGCACCAGTCGCCGCCGCAACTCGCGGCTGGGCTGCAAAAAGCCATCTTCTTCACCCATAAAGATGACATCCTGCACGCCCAGGAGACGGGCTGCTGCCCGTTGCTCCCGTATGCGTGTGCGCACCAGTTCGGGCACGGTTACACTGAGATTGTGATTGCCCTTGTCACCATTGGTAAGCACGATGTAGTGTACGGCGGCGCCCTGTTCGGTGAGGATTTTGGCGGTGCCGCCACAACAGAATTCGGCGTCATCGGGATGAGCCATGATGACCAATACGGTTTGCAGGTCGGGTACAGGCGGAAGTTGTTCGGACATGATATTTGCAGGATGGGTGAGAATCGGCCAAGAAAAACCCTCGCGACGGGGCAAGGGTTTGGGGAAGACTGATGCAGGAAGAAGGTCAGGGAAAGGTATTGGGATCGATGTAGCACCGGGGCCAGTCGTTTTCGGGGAAGCCAGCCACAATACATTCAACCGGACAGACTTCGGCACAGGCGCCGTCGCGAGATGCAGGTGTCGACGATAACATAAGCCATCAGAGAATACCTCCAAAGGGACCAGATTGATAAGGAAATGGCTAATGAATTAGCTCTGTCATTGTAGCGGGCCGGTTGATAGCTGTCAATTAGCAGCCCCTACGTCCGGGGCGGATTCGTAATCTGGCAGGGGAATAAGTGCCTGTCTGCGCCAGGTTCTCGGTCTTCCGGTCGTCACCGATCGTTCGGTGGCCCGCTTTCCCGGATCAGGCCTGGGGTGGGTTGGGTGGTTGAGGATAGTCGGTGCCGGCTTCCACTTCGCTGACGTGCTCCCAGGGAAAAGCCGACTGAGATTCGGCCTCGGCCCGTAGTTGGGCATCGCTGGAATAGACACCGTGTTTGGCTTCCGGGATCAGCTCGGCGATATGGCGCATGATGTCGTGGCCGATTTCGTCCAACTGTTCCCGACGGTCGCGGCCGCGACCGCTTACCGTGTAGGGGCCAAAGGGTTTGCCGATGCGCACCGTGACGCTGGCGCGCTGCCTCCGCCGCAGCGCCGGGAAGATGTCGGGATTGCCATGAATGCCCACCGGCAGGATGGGGGCGCCGGTTTGCACCGTGAGATAGGGCACGCCCGGTCGGGCATAGACCAGCACTTCCGCCCAGGAGCCGCCTTCGGGGAACACCATGAGCACGCCCTTTTGTGCCAGCACAGCCTTGGCGGCGCGAATGGCCAGCATGGAGGCTGAGCCGCGGCGTACGGGATAGTATCCCCAAAGCCGGGGCAGCCATGTGACGATGCGCGGGGAGTCAATGAAGTTGAAGCCACCCAGAAAGTCGAGGGGCCAGGGCATGGCGGCCACGATAGTGACCACATCGATGAAGTGA
>JAJRXO010000242.1 GCA_024276255.1 Chloroflexota bacterium
GCGCACGCGCCTACCTTCTTTCATCATCACCCTCGCTACTTTGTTCATCTTTCGCGGGGCCACAATTGGTTTCACCCGCCTGGTCACCGGTCGTACGCAGATAGGAGGGCTGGCCGATGTGCAAGGTTTTACCAGCGCCAAGCTCATGTTTGCCAGTGATCTGGCGATCGGAAATGCTAAATTTGCGGTCTCCGTTTTCTGGTGGGTGCTGCTGGTGGTGGCCGGGGCGTTTATCTTGCGTCAGACACAATTTGGCAACTGGGTTTTTGGTGTAGGCGGTTCGCAGCGGGCATCCCGGCAGGTGGGTGTGCCGGTGCGACGGGTCAAGATCATGTTGTTTATGATGACAGCCGGTTCTGCCTGGTTGTTGGCCACGATTCAGGCCGTGTCATTCACCGGTTCCGATACCCTGCGCGGCACCGGCGCCGAATTCGAAGCCATCATCGCTGCTGTGATCGGAGGCAACCTGCTCACAGGCGGCTATGGTTCGGTGATCGGGGCTGCCTTTGGAGCACTGATCTTTGGTATTGTCAAACAGGGCATCGTGTTTGCCGGGGTCGATGCCGACTGGTTCCAGGTTTTCATGGGATTCATGCTTCTGGTTGCTGTGCTTATTAACAACTTCATTCGCCAAAAAGCTGCGGAGACCCGACGATGAACAAAAATGAACGCACTCCCCTTCTGGAACTGCGCCACGGTTCCAAATACTTTGGCCATATTATTGCCCTCAGAGATGTGAATGTGCAGCTCTATGCCGGCGAGGTGTTATGTCTTTTGGGCGATAACGGCGCCGGAAAGTCTACGTTGATCAAGATCTTTGCCGGCGTGCATCAACAAGATGAGGGGCAACTCTTTGTTGAAGGCGAAGAAGTCCGCTTTCGGTCGCCCCGAGATTCGCTCGATCGCGGCATTGCCACCGTATATCAGGATCTGGCTATGATCCCCCTCATGAGCATCTCGCGCAATTTCTTCCTGGGCTCCGAGCCCACGATCGGGCGTTGGCCGATCCGTCGCTTCGATCACCAATTTGCCAATCGCACGGTGCGGGACGAGCTCTTGAAGATGGGCATCGATATTCGGGACCCGGATCAGCCTGTGGGAACCTTATCGGGCGGCGAGCGGCAATCGGTGGCCATTGCCCGTGCCGTCTATTTCGGCGCCAAGGTGCTCATCCTGGATGAGCCCACAGCGGCGCTGGGGGTCAAGCAGGCAGGCACCGTGCTGCGCTATATTGCCCAGGCCCGGGCCCGGGGATTGGGCGTGATTTTTATTACGCACAACCCACATCATGCCTTCCCCGTCGGAGATCGCTTTACCATCCTCAAGCGTGGTCAGCAGCTTGGCACCTGGACCAAAGGCGAGCTTTCACGCGATGCCATGATCTCCATGATGTCCGGCGCCGCCGAGTTGGAAGCGCTCAGCGCCGAACTGGAGAAAGTCGGCAACAATGCTGTCCCGTAAATAAGTCACAGGTTTTACAACTTGGCGCAGATGATTTTCGTCATCATCGGCGAATGCAGCCGTTCAGTAGGGCCACTTCTCTCACTTTGCATCATCTGTATCACATGAATCAACATCCCCTTGCTGTATGTACATGGATTTATGGTGATCTGCCGCTGACCGACGTTGCGGCCCGCTTGCAGCGCCTGGGTTTTGACGGCGTGGAGCTCATGGGCGATCTGTCCGCCTGCGAACCCGGCGCTGCGCAGGCCATTCTCAGCGACCGCGGCCTGCGTGTTTTTTCGATCACGCCTGACAACGTGGATCTGGCACATCCCGATGCGAAGGTGCGCGGTGCCGCCGTGGATTATTATCTGCGTTTACTCGATTTCGCAGCCGTGTTGGGTCAACCCCTGATTTCCTGTCATGGCTTTGTGGGTCGCATCCGGGCCCTGAGCACGATGGCTGAGGAATGGGATCTGTTCCGGGAAGCCGTGCAGCAGCTGGCCGCAGCCGCCCAGGCCCGTGGCTTGCGCCTGGTAATCGAGGTGCTGAATCGCTATGAAAGCCATCTCCTCAACACCGCAGCTGCAGCCCTGGACTTTGTGCAGGCGGTCGACGCCCCCAATGTGGGCATCTTGCTCGATGCTTATCACATGAATATCGAGGAAGCCGATCCAGCCGCGGCATTGCAACTGGCCGGGCCGCGTCTGTGGCTGTATCATGCTGCCGATTCCAATCGTCAGGCGATTGGCCGCGGGCATACCGATTTTGTCTCGCAGCTGGCAGCATTGGACGCGATTTCCTATCAGGGGCCGATCATCCTCGAATGTACGGCCCCCGGGCCTGATCCCTTTAGCGCCATCAAGGATGCAGATTCGCGGCACTGGCTGGATACATATCTGCAGGAATCATTGGCGTGGCTACGCCAGCATGGGGCCTGAGCTGGCGTGCGGTGAGGCTGACAACGGGCTGCTGCCCCGGCGTTGTGTTATAATGTCATCGATGCCATCAAGGATTTGCTCCCTGCCCGGCACCTTTTTATCCCTGCCAGCTCATTTAGCCCCCACATGTCCGCCATTCCTCCCGATTTTACTCTCGAAGATTTTTACGACCTGGTGCAAGCCGAAGCCCAACAACTGCCGCCGGAGATCCAGGATATGATGGCGAACGTGGCGCTCACCGTGGCGGTGACGCCGACGGCGCAGCAAAAGGCTTCCGTTGGTCTGGGGCCGGGGCAGGCCTTGTACGGCCTGTATCAGGGGGTGCCGCAAACACAACGGGGCCGGGGTTATGGTATGGTGCCGCCCGATCGCATCACCCTGTTCATGGTGCCCATGATCTACCATTACCGTACGCTGGAGGCTTTACGCAAGCGGGTGCGTCGCACCTTGCTGCACGAAATCGGACATCATTTTGGCCTGGGCGAGCAACGCCTGCGCGAGCTGGGTTACTGACCGCACGCGCAAAGCTTTCCCGTCGGGGTCGTTGAGGAACAAGTGGAGCGAATTGCGATTCGTCTCTGGCATCCATTACTTCACCGTTACACCAAAGGAGCTGTTGTATGTCGATTGCAGAAATTCACGGACGGCTTGCCACCTCTGTCCTGCTCTTCATGCTCACTGCCGGAGTATGGGGACTGGTTCGCTGGCGGCGCAAGCAAAGTGTGAATGACAGTTATTTCGGTATCCTGGCGGTGGGCGAGGTGTTGATAATTGCTCAGGTCCTGCTGGGGATATGGATGTGGTTGGGTATGAACCTCTCACCTGCTTCGGATCGCCCCTGGATGCATTATTTATACGGTTTTGTGGCGGTGCTAACCCTGCCCGCTGCCTATGCCTACAACGGCGGCAGTACCGAAGAAGTCCGGGATCAGGGGCTATATGCTCTCGTTTGTCTATTTCTGGCCGGCATTGCCTGGCGGGCCATGACAACGGCCTCGTTGTGAGGTCGTTGCCGCCGGTCTGGTGTGCCCCACCAATTGGGGCCGATGGTTGCAACCCGGGCCTTCGGCGCATCACGGATACGCCTGGCGCCTGTTCTCGTGCGCTCTCCTAGCGTGCGTTTATCCTTGCATGCGTTCTCCTTGCGTGCGTTCTCCGCATCCATGATGCGGAGAACCCACCCCTGCCCAAAACATGAGACACACATCCCCCGCCGTCCTGAGTTAATCGCCAAAACGAATGCCCTGGGCCAGGGGGAGCTCGCTCGACCAGTTGATCGTATTGGTCTGGCGGCGCATATAGGCCCGCCAGGCATCCGAGCCTGATTCACGGCCGCCGCCGGTTTCTTTCTCGCCGCCAAAGGCGCCGCCGATCTCTGCTCCCGAGGTGCCGATATTCACATTGGCGATGCCGCAATCCGAGCCCGCTGCCGACAAAAACAACTCCGTCTCGCGCAGGCTATCGCTGAAAATGGCGCTGGAAAGCCCCTGCGGTACGTCGTTATGCAGGGCAATGGCCTTTTCCAGATGTTCGTAGCTCAATAGGTACAGGATCGGGGCAAAGGTTTCCTGTTTGACAACTTCTGTTTGCGCGGGCATACGTACGATGGTGGGTAACACAAAATTGGGGCCCAGCTCCGGCAGCATCTGTCCCCCGAACAGAATCTCTCCCCCCTCGGCCTGCGCCTGGGCCAGGGCGTCGAACATGGTCTCCACAGCGGCCCCATCCACCAGCGGCCCCATCAGCGTGTGCTCATGCAGTGGATCACCGATGCGTACCTGTTTGTAGGCCTGCACCAGACGTCGGCTAAGCTCGTCAGCGATGGGTTGTTCCATGATCACGCGGCGAGTTGATGTGCAGCGCTGACCCGCCGTGCCCACCGCTCCGAACAGAATCGCCCGCGTCGCCATATCCAGATCGGCCTTGCGGGTGACGATGATGGCATTGTTGCCCCCCAGCTCCAGGATCGTACGGCC
>JAJRXO010000243.1 GCA_024276255.1 Chloroflexota bacterium
ACCTCGGTGCCGGACGCATTGCCACAGACAACTGCTGCTGAACGCATCTGATCGGTGAGTACATTGACAACGAATTCACCGCTCTCGGCGATGAGCTGATTCGTATAATTGACGTGTAAAATCCCGATCACCAGCCGGGGCGTGGCGCCCGGCAAGGGTGTAATCGAGGCGTTGGTTGAGACATTGACCGTACCATCTTCACCGCGTACGGTAACGAGGGTCAGAGTGCTGCCGTAATGAAGATATTCACCAAAAGCTCCGGTATCAACCTGAATGCGCATATAACAAAGACTCCTACGTTATTGGGGGATGCGTGGTTCCTGGGATCTGAAGATTGGTATCATTCTGCATGCTCTCTCACAGGCGAAAGGATATCAGCCGTGATGCAACTCACAGATAATACGCTATTTACTCAAAAACTTCAATGCTTTCTCAACACTTTTCTTGGGACTGACCTTGATGTGCATATCAGCAATGCGGCCTTCCTCATCGATGATAAAGTGGCTGCGGATCACGCCCATATAGCTACGACCATACATCTTTTTCTCACCCCATACACCATACTGTTCGGCAATACGGTGATCTTCATCGACCAGCAGGGTAAAGGGAAGATCGAATTTGCTCTTGAATTTCTGGTGCGAAACCATGCCGTCAGGACTCACGCCCAACACCACAGCATTCTGTTCAGTAATCAACGGATAGGCGTCGCGAAAGCCGCAAGCCTGGGAGGTGCATCCGGGCGTATTATCCCGCGGATAGAAATAGAGCACCACCCTTTGTCCGCGAAAGTCGGAAAGCCTGACGGTTTCGCCGCTATCGGTTAGTGCTGTAAAATCAGGGGCTGGATCGCCAATCTGTAAGTCTGACATGTTGCGGGATTCCTTGATTGGATTTGTGGGCGATGACGCCCAGGACGCATGTGCCCCCTATCGTATGTCAGATCACGGTTTTGTTCAAGATGCCTTGCTTCCAATTATGTATGATAGACCACAAAGAGAAGTTAATTGACCCCCGCTACGGCGATGCTTGCATGGTCATCAATCCGGCTCTGGCTAGGATGTGGAAATAGCGCTCAATGGCCGGGCCCAGCGCCTGGCCCGTTTCCAGCTCCAGAAGCCGGGCGATGTCTGCCAGGCTGCGACGGCCATCGACCCAATATTCGGCCTGGGCGCGCAACACCCGCCAGTTGGCATTCTCGTCGATCAGTTCTCGCCACGAAGCCAGGTCTTCAGCGCTTAGATCCAGGCTGGGATAGGCTGGCCAGAAATCCATGAGCGGGCCCCGGTAGTGACGCACGGGGATCACCGTGGATGCTTTTTGCCACCATGCCTCGTCGGCGGCGGGAGAGGGCGCCGCCATAGGTTGGGGAAGCTGTTGACGCAGCCGCTGCTGCACGCGAGCGACCGCTTCGGCCAGGGCTTGTTGCCATGTCGGCAGATGTTCGTCCACCGCTGCCAGCCAATTCAGACTCTGTTGAGCTGCCTGCTGGCGCTCATGCCAGAAGGCGATGCGCTGTTGCAGACGCTCCCATGACTGGCCGCGCGTCGCTTCGTCTTCAGCCAGGAGCGCGGCGAGCCCATCCTGAGCGTCTCGGGCCAGCCGGCGCTCGAAAGCCGTCACCATCTCCCAGCCCAACCAGGCCGCGGCCGCTGCATCGGCTGTGGCCAGCCACATCAGGTAGCTGCCAGCCAGCACCCCGCTCAACCACAATGATTGTGGATCGACATGTTCCATGGTATCGGCCGTGGTATGGTAAAAACGGTCGGGCCACTGGATGAGCATGGGCGTAGGAATCCCCACCTGGGGATCGGAAGTGACCATGTGATCAGAGCCGCCATGGAAGGGAGAGGTGGTGTAGCGCAGGCGGGGGAAATCAACATGGGCCTCCTGTTCAACTGTCATTTGCAGCAATTGCCGCCGCAGGACCGCCAGCAGGGGAGCGGCAAACGAGGCCATGGCAGCCGGCGGTTCTTCCAGAACCCATACGGCGCCTGTTGTTTCCTGCTTTTGCCCCACCATATCCAGGTTGATACCGGCGACGATATTCGCTATCTGATCGTGGTGCCGGTTGAGCCAGGCATAGGTGCCGGTCATCTCGGGCACCCACAAAAAGCGGATGCTGCGCTCGGGCTGCGGCAGGCGATCGTCGGAGATCAGTTGTTGCAGGTTGATGGCCAGCTCCAGCAGGCAGGCAGCACCCGAGGCATTGTCGTTGGCGAAACCGTAGGGGTGGCAAAGATGAGCCATCGCCAGCACCGATTCACCACCGCTGCCGGGAATCAGGGCCGACACCACCTCGATGGCGCCGTCGTAGAATTCGGCTTCGATGTGGGCCTGCACGCGCACCGTCTCACCCGCGGCCAGCGCCTGGCGCATGGCATCTCCCTGCCGCGGGCTGAGCACAAAACCCCAACATTTGGCCTGTCCCGGCTGCCACCAAAACGAACTGTACTGGCGGGCATCGGGCAGGTCTGTAGGATTGCGGCCGGGCGCACTGGCACTGATATTATCGAACAAAATACCGACCGCACCTCTCTGCACCACAGCCCGTTCATAGCTGCGGGCAACAGGCGCCCGCGAGAGCACCACCTCGCCCCGCACATCCACACCCTCATAATCTGCCTCTTCCCCCTGGCCTACATCCACTACGGTAAACTCGCCCTGCACCGCGGCCGAGCGCTGGATAACATGCAGCGGCGATATGCGATAATCGCATAACCGCAGGCTTTTTTCACCACGCTGCCACACCAGCGATGCCTGTCGGCAATGCCATTCCTGAAACGATGGCAACACGCCAAAACGGCTGTCGTGATCAGCGGGATACGATTCTACGCTGACCTGCACACCGGCTGCACGTAATTGCCGGGCAAGCCAATTGGCGGCGGCGCGGAAATCCGGTGAGGCCTGCACGCGATGATAACGGGCGATTTCAGCGACAAGGCGTCGAGCATGCTCTCCGTCGTAAGCCGCTGCCAGCGTAGCGATGATGTGTTGTGGGTGCATGGGGTAATGGGGTGAAAAAGGGAATCCCAGTCGGGCGGATTACGTGTTTCTCGGATTACGTTAGGACGTTGCTCAATACGCAATACGAAACACGTAATATCTCTCGGAAGCCTCCTGGCAAGCGGGGCCAACGCTATTTTCAGAACAGACCTACGGTGCGCAAGCTGCACGCCAAAACGGATGAAAATCTCTCGCCAAGACGCCAAGAGCGCAAAGGATTTTTTTCTATTTTTCCTTGGCGGCTTTGCGACTTTGCGAGAGGCTTATTTACGAAGCAGACCTACGGTGCGCAAGCTGCACGCCAAAACGGATGAAAATGGGCGGCGGCACACAGAT
>JAJRXO010000244.1 GCA_024276255.1 Chloroflexota bacterium
GGGTGCTCTTTGTCAAGCTGAGGGTTAGATGAAAGCGCAGGCGCTGGGGTTACATCAATAAACATCCAGATGCGCTACATCTCCCTTTACTTACTCTCCTCACATTGAAAGGTAATCAATGCCTGTGCTACAATCAATCAGACTGAGAGCCCGTGCGTTCGCGGCTATCGTATTTATTTAACCAGGAGGTTCCATATGACCCGTCGTCGGAAAGCTAAAACACCTGCTCGCGCTTCCAAACGCGATTGGAAAACAACCGTGTGGTACGTGATTGGTGCACTCATCGTTATCGCCATGGTTTTCTCATTGTTCGCCGGTGCTTTTTCTGCCGGTCACTTCTAAACCGGTTGTTGGGCAGGAACAAAGCCGTCCCCTTTTTGGGACGGCATTTGTTTTGCTCCCCCTGATTTTCCACCCCCCTGCGAGGGTCACGCCATGACCGCAGAAGAACGCGCCGCCACACGTCAGGGTTTGATTTATGTGGGGCTGGCCGTACTTTTCTTTTCCACCAGCCCGGTTTTCATTCGTTGGGCGAGCCCCCTGGGAAGCTACGAGATCGCGGCCTGGCGCCTGCTTATCGCAGCCGTGGCCCTGCGCATTGCCATGTGGTTTCGGGGCGAACGTTGGCATATCCCCCGGCGGGACTGGCGGCGATTTATCCTCTTCGGGCTGATCACAGGACTCCATTTCCTGTTCTACATTGCCTCGCTGGAATACACCACCATAGCCCACTCTTTGGCCATCGTCTACACGGCGCCGATTTTCGTCACCCTGTTTTCTGCTATCTTCCTGCACGAACCGATTGCCCGTCGCAAATGGGGTGGGATTGGGTTGGCGGTGGCAGGTGTGGCGATTCTGGCCGGATTTCAGCCCCAGTTTACATGGCGGATGCTGCTGGGGGATGTGTTGGCCCTGGGATCGGCGATTATGTTCGGGTTTTACAGCGTGGCCGGACGCTCCCAGCGGCACCAAAACAGCCTGTTCAACTACGCCACCACCATTTATGGCCTGGCTGCCGTGTGGGCTGCCATCCCGGCTGCCCTTACTTTCACACCTCAGGGCTACAACCTGCGCACCGTCCTTAGTCTGTTAGGGCTGGGGCTTTTGCCCCTGGGCCTGGGCCACACCCTGTACAATGCTGCCCTGCGCCGCACACATGCCACCTATGTCAACATCATCGCCACCCAGGAAGTAACTGGTGGCATCCTGCTGGGCGTACTGCTACTGGGCGAGGTGCCGGGCCTGAATGAGATCATGGGGGCCCTGGTCACCCTGACCGGCATTTTGCTGGTGGTATTGTAGATGATTGCCATGAACGCCGCCCTGACGGTATACTAACCCTGCTGTGCCATGCCCGCTCGATCGCACACCTATCCCTGCCACCCACCCTTTACACAGCCCTATGTCTGCTCCCGAACCAGTCAACTGCCGTTACTATTACGCGGATTTTCATCGCGGACGCGAGATCGAAGAATGCCGTTTGATCAAGCGGAATCGTGATTCCCGGCCCTGGCGGCGACCGTTATGCAACAGTTGCCCGGTGCCCGATATTCTCTTACACACCAACTGCCATGAGATCGCGCTCGAAGCGACTGTCGTCAAACGCCTCGGTCTTTTCGAGCGAGTTGAAGTGTATGCCGTATGTGCCCGCCATTACATCGAGCTGGACGATCCTCTGAACTGTCCGCAGTGCGCGTCCGAAAGCAGCCGCTGAGCAGGAAGGCGGCGACGCCTGGTCAGTCCCACTCAATATCAATGGGCCCGCGACTTTCCGGCGGAGTAGCAGGGGCGCTTCTGGAGCTCAGTAGGGTGCGCAGCAGAATGCGGGCAGCGGCCAGCAATTCATGAGCAGCGTTCTCCATGTGTTGCCAGAATGTTTCCGGCAGACCGAAATCATAGCGAAACAGCGTACGCCGCAGGGCGCTCAATCCTTGTAACAACCATCGATCCCACGAGAAATCCTGGGTAGATTGAGAGGGTGATTCGGGTTCAGTCATGGGCATACCTCGCAAGGGCGCATCGTAAATAACGGTCGTTCTGATAATAGCGTTGGCATCGTTTGCCAGCAGGCTTCCGGGGGCTAATCCGTATTGCGTGTTGTGTACTGCGTAAGGGCGTTACGCAATACGCACTGCACATTACGAACCGAGCTCGCCGGGCCGAGTTAGCCTGCACGATTTTCATCGATAGCGGCGTCAGCAGGCTTGCCGTCGAATTGCTGTTCTGAAAATAGGCCTCTCACCAAGGCGCAAAGAACGCAAAAGGAAAGAGCAATAATCCTTGGCGCTCTTGGCGGCTTTGCGAGCGCTTTTCATTGGTATCGGCGCCAGCCCGCTTGCCGTTGGTCCGCTCCGAAATGGCGTTTGTTTAGCCGCCGGATCAAGGATGCGGCTCGGGAACACTGGCTCTCTGCGCGGGATTGTTGCCTCAGGCAGCTGGTTTATGGGCAACGGCAATAATGCTGGTGCCAAAAGGCAGACGCATGCGCCGTAGCATTGCCACCTCCACCCGTCCCACAGTATCCAACAAGCTGTTCAGCCAGGGGGGAGCCGGTTCCATCTCCACCTGATAAGCATCGTCATCGAAATGTGGTGAGGCCATCTCTGGCGCCGAACGGGTGATCTTGCGCAGCAGGATCAGGCCGGCCGATAGGGGGAAGATGAAGGTGAAATTATAACTGATATACGGAACCTGCCAGCCCACGGCGTTGAGTTTGCGCTTCAGCTCGGGCACGGTATAACGGCGTTCGTGCAGATTGATAACATCGTTATGGCTCCACA
>JAJRXO010000245.1 GCA_024276255.1 Chloroflexota bacterium
GGATCGTGCGTTGCGCCTGCTCGATCAGATCCATGACCGGCGTGCGACCATCATCCGGTAACACCAGCAGGCTCTGTCGCCCCACAGAGGAGCCTGTCTGCCCGGGCAGGGGCGTACCGGGTTGTGCTGTGCTGCGGCAGCCCGCCAGCAAAAAAACGACAAGAAGGGCTGGGATCAGGAGTTTCTTCATGGGCATATTGGCTGGCAAGGGGTGGCGAGAAGTTGGGGGGCTTGCCCAGGCATTGACGCGCTGATACCGGCGTTGCTATCGGTCTGCCGGTTCGGTGCTCGGAGACACGCCGAATTCAGGGCGTTGGCCGAATGATGCTGCGCCAGGCTGCCCGGATATTTGCGGGAGCGACGTCATCGTGCAGGCCAACATTTCCGATAGCATGGGGCAGGACAAAGCGGATGCGGCCGCGGTGGCGTTTCTTGTCTGTTTTCATGGCGGCCATCAGGTCGTCGATGTCAGTCGGTGGCAGGCTGTCGGCCAGTTCCAGGCGTTGTACGACCTCGCGGATGCGGGCCGGTACGTCCACACTGCAATGGCCTTCGCGCAGAGCCAACTCAGCGGCGGCGATCAGGCCCAGGGCCACCGCCGCACCGTGGGCAATACGATAGTCGCTCACCAGCTCGATGGCATGGGCAAACGTGTGGCCCAGGTTGAGGAACGCCCGCTGGCCTTTTTCGTGCGGATCGCTCTGGACGAGGGAGATTTTCACGCGCAGGGCGCGAGCGATCATGGATTCGATGGATTCCGGCCCATCGCCCTGTAACTGGGCAAAGAGCTGCGGGTCGGCCAGGATGCCATGTTTGATCACCTCTGCCAGACCGTTGCGGAACTCACGGGTCGGCAGGGTGGAGAGCACTTCCGGATCAATGAGCACGAGTCGGGGTTGTTTGAATGCGCCAACCAGATTCTTGCCCTGGGGCAGGTCCACGCCGGTTTTGCCGCCTACCGAGGCATCGACCATGGCCAGCAGGGTGGTGGGCACCTGCACAAAGTGGATGCCTCGTAAATAGGTGGCCGCTGCGAAGCCGGCCATATCACCGACTACGCCGCCACCCAGGGCGAGGATCAACCCTGACCGGTCAAGCCCGATTTGCAGGAGCTGTTCGTAAATACGGGCCATGGTGGCCAGGTTCTTGTGTTGCTCGCCCGCGGGCAGCGTAAGTACGGTGGCTGTCTGCTCAAGAGCGGTGAAGGCCTTAAGCAAGGGAGGTGTCCAGTGCGGGGCGACTTGCTCATCACAGATGATCGCCACCTGGCCATCCAGCCCCCGTTCGGCCAGCAGCTCCGGTAAATCGTGCAACAGGCCCCGGCCGATGAGGATGTCGTATGCTTCGGAGCCGATGCGTACCGGCAGCCGTAGCACCCCGCCCAGGCCCTTCTCTGCCAGGGCGATGATCTCATCCGCGACTTCATCCACGCTTTTACCTGTGGTGTCGATGCGATAGGGGATCTCGGCGTAGGCGGCCGCCCGCTGATTCAGCAGCTCCACGATGCGTTGCCGGCGGTCAGCGTTGGCCAGCAACGGCCGTTCGGCGTCGCTGCCAATGCGCGCAGCGATGGCACTGACACTGGCGGACAGGCATACCACCAGGCTGGTGCGGGTCATCAGCTCGCGATTGCCGGGATCGATGAGCGCGCCGCCGCCCGTGGCGATCACCAGCCCCTTGCGGGCCGCTAACTGCCGCAACGTTACTTTTTCCAGCACACGGAAATGCGCTTCGCCGTGTTACTCGAATATCTCGGGTATGCTCATGCCGGCCTGAGCGCTGATCACTTCATCGAGGTCGAAGAAAGGACGCTGCAGGCGTTGGGCCACGGCACGGCCGACCGCGGTTTTGCCCACGCCCATAAAGCCAGTGAGCACGATATTGGGGGCGTCAGATGCTACTGTCATGGTGTGTCGTTGACTGATGCACGCAGCAGAACGAACGTGCCGTCGTGCGCATAATCGGGTAACTCAAGCCAGCAGCCCTCAGTGTTGCGCCTGCCCAGCGCCTGATGCACGGCGCATTTGCAACGGGCATTGTGGGGCTGACGGCAGTATTGTAGCATGGAGGCTACCTCGCGCACACTGTTGGGGGCCATAAAGAAGCCATAATGATGAACGCTTTCATCATCCATGGCTCCCCGCCGCGAGGCTTTGTAAACAGCCAGGGTGCGGAAACGGCAATACCGGCACGAAATCACCTGCAATGTGATCTCGTCCCAGTTGCAGTCGGGCGGCAGTTCCAGGCTGCTTTCGATTTGTAACTGATTGCGGTGACAGATAGGACACTGAAACATGAGCAGGAAGTTGGATTTGATGACGAGTGTTCGACCTGCGAGGTCGGCAATAGGTTTGTGAATTGGCGAGCCGAAGGCCGGGCAAGCAATGACCTCAGTAACCGAAACGCCAGGGTGTGTTGTCCATGGGAAGGTCGTCGAGGCGTGCCCGGCGCAGATGCTTATATCGTTCGAGTTGTTCGGCCATGCTGTCGCCGCCCAGCTTTTCCATGAGCGCTTCGGCCAGCACCAGGGCGATCATGGCCTCGGCCACGACCACGGCCCGGGGGACGGCATTGAAGTCGGAGCGTTCGTAGGTGGTGGGCTCGGCTTTGCCCGTGGCCAGGTTCACCGACTGCCGGGGATTGAGCACGGTGCTGATGGGCTTCATGGCCGCGCGCACGATCAGGGGTTCGCCAGTGGTGATACCGCCTTCCAGACCGCCGGCGCGATTGCTGCGACGGATCAGATTGCCGTCGTCATCGCGGAAGATCTCGTCGTGCACCTGCGAGCCGAAGAGCCGGGCATTGTCAAAGGCGGGACCGATCTCGGCACCCTTGAAGGCCGGGATCGAGCCCATGGCGGCCAGCAGGCGGCCGGAGAGCCGGCGATCCCAGTGTACGTGACTACCCAACCCTACCGGCAGGCCCAGCCCCACCACTTCCACGATCCCGCCCAGCGTATCTTTGGACGACATACACTTGCGCACCAGCTCGCGCATGGCAACCGCGGCCTGGGCGTCGGGACAGCGCAGATCGTTGTTTTCGGCCACGGCGAAGCGCTCCTCGTAGGCGAGCTCTTCGTGAGCTGTGGCCCGGACATCCCCGATTGCGATCACGTAGCCCTGCACGCGGATGTCGAACGCGGCCAGGTATTGCTTGCAAATGGCGCCTACGGCCACCCGGGCCGCAGTTTCGCGGGCGCTGGCCCGCTCCAGGGCCAGGCGCAAGTCGCGATAACCATATTTCACGGCTGCCGTCAGGTCCGCGTGCCCCGGCCGCGGTGTGGTCATGGGGGCCACGTCCCTGTCGGCCCAGTTGGTCCAGTCGCGATTGCGCAAATGCAGGGCGATAGGGCCGCCCGTCGTGTGGCCATTCATCACCCCGGCGCTGATACGGGCCGCGTCTTTTTCGATCTTCATGCGGCCGCCGGCGCCATAGGCTTTCTGACGCCGGGCCAGGTCCAGGCGGATGGCGTCCTCGTCGATGGCAAGGCCGGCCGGCATGCCTTCGAGAATGGCGGTGAGTTGGGGGCCGTGCGATTCACCGGCCGTGAGAAAGCGAATTCGGGTCATGTATTCATTGTATACGAGCCGGCGGAAGAAGCAAAACCGGCCCGACCAGCGTTAAATCATCCCTGCCACAACGGCTTCTACCAGATGGTATCGGCCGAACGGCGGCATGAGGTAGGCGCCATGGGCCCAGTCCTGCAGGGAGGACAGCAAATCACGGGCAATGGCTATGCCCTCGGTTGTGGGATCGTCCGTTTGCGCCATGCGATCGCGCAGCGGCTGCGGTATTTGGATGCCCGGCACCTCGTGATGCAGGAATTCGGCATGGCGACTACTGGCCAGGGGCAACAGCCCGGCGATGACCGGCACGGGCAGGGGGCCGCCCCAGGCCGCCAGAAAGCGCTCCACCACTGCGGGATCGAAGATGGGCTGGCTGAGCAGGAAATCAGCCCCGCCATACAGCTTGCGGCGTAAAACCCGCATCTCTCGCGACAAATTGCTGGCGCCCAGGTTCACGGCCGCGCCCACGAAGAACCGGGTGGGTTGGCCCAGGGGCTGATCGGCCTGATCGATGCCCTGGTTCAGGTGCTGTTTAATCAGACCAACCAGACCGGAGGGAGGGATGTCGAAGTTGTCAGCGGCGTCGGGGAAATCACCGATGCGGGTGGGATCGCCCATGACCACAAAGAGATTGCGGATATTGAGGGCGTGTGCGGCCAGCAGATCGCCCTGAATGCGCAACAGATTTCGCCCCCGGGTGGGGAAATGCAAAATGGTTTCGATGCCCAGACGTGACTGGAGCAGGAAGGCGGCTGCCCAGGGGCTCATACGCATGCGCGCCCGGGGACTGTCGGCTACGTTGATGGCAGTCACGCCCGCATCCTGCAGGCTGCGTGCCTGCTCCACCAGGCGATTGGGATTGTGTCCTCGCGGTGGACTCATTTCCACGGTGATCACAAAGCGTTCAGCCAGGGCCTCGGCCAGGCCGGTGGGAGGTATCTCGGTTGGCTCAACCTCGGGGAGGGGAATGGGCAGTTCTTCGGTCAGAGCGACAAAGGAGATTGACTCGCCGCGTGCTCTATCCAGCGCCCCGCGCATGGCCTGGATGTGGGCGGGCGTGGTGCCGCAGCAGCCGCCGATGATGCCCACACCGGTACTCCGAAAACCATCGACATAGCTGGCGAAATAGTCCGGTGTGGAAGGATAAAACATGCGTCCGCCGCGGCGACTGGGAAATCCGGCGTTGGGAATGGCTGACAGCACCAGGTCGGGCGCCGCCTAGCGCATGCGTTTGATGACATCGAACACGCCGGCAGGCCCCACCGAACAGTTGGCTCCTACTACATCGACGCCTGCTTTTTTCAACGCTGACACCACGGTCTCTGGCGTATGGCCCAGGGCCGTGTGTCCATCCTCGGCGAAGGTCATGTGGGCGATGATGGGCAGGTCACATAACGTACGCGCCGTGTGCACTGCCAGCAACAATTCATCCAGATCGCTGTACGTCTCAAAGACCAGTACATCGGCCCCGGCATTGGCCATTGCTTCAATGCTTTCGGCATACGCCAGACGGGCCGTCTCCTGCGAAAGACTGCCGTAAGGGCGCAGGCGCTTGCCCAGGGTGCTGATAGAGGCCCCAACCAGCACGTGCGGCCTGCCAGCTTCCTGCCTTGCCTCGATGGCCAGGCGTACGCCGGCCTCGGCCATTTCCCCGACCCGCTCCCCCAGGCCAAATTCTTCCTGGCGAATGCGGTTGGCGCCGAAGGTGTTGGTTTCGATCAGGTCGGCCCCGGCCGAGATATAGGCGCGATGGATGTCTTTGATGAGCTGGGGATGCGTCAGATTGAGCATCTCCAGAGACTGATCAAAGGTGAAGCCGCGAGCGTAAATCTCCGTTCCCATGGCCCCATCACACAGGATGGTACCGGCCTGTAAACGGGCGTAAAAGTCGGTTGTCATCAGGGTGTCATGCCTCCTGGCTGTGATGATAGCTTGATTGTAGCAGAGATCGGGGTAATTGTCGGCTTGCTTGCCTACATATTCGGCGTCCTGGCGACGGATATTCACAGTCACCCCCGAAATGCAGCATAGCCCGAATATTCTCACCTGGAATCGATGCATCGGCATCCCAATGATCAGGTAGAAGCATGTGGCCAAAAGGCTAATTGCACTCATTTTACAAACGTGGTATATATGACATAAGACGCCGGGACACCGGCATAGAAAGCCGCCCCCGCTCTGACACCGTTGTCTTTGTCCGCTGCCGAGTCTTCGGCCCACCTCAGGGAGTTGTGAACATGAAACGTTTGTCTCGCTGGCCTCTGCTACTATCGTTCCTGCTTGCAGTCATCGTGGTAGCGGGTTGTGCCTCTACACCCACCGAGATCGCTTCCCCTTCCCCCGACTTTCTCATCTCTCTCCCCCGTGTCGCGATTGATATCGACGCCAATGGCGTGCCCTCTGTTCTGGGCTTTGACACCAATCAACTCTACAAAATCACTGGCGGTCAGGTTGACTTGCGCTGGATGCGCATGGACCCGGCCCTGGTGCAGTGGTTCACGGCCACCGATTTGCAGCATGTAGAGATGGTGCAAAAGGAAGACGGATTGTATATCTTCACCAACGGTCAGGCTTTGCCCCACGTGGCCTGGGATCAGCAGACATTGGAATCGGTTGGCGATTTGATCGGCGACTACTATCCCAATATGGAAGTATTCTTAGTTAAGTTCCTGCCGTTCCTGCAACGCATGGGATGGGATGTGGTGCTGAGATTCCCCGTGGCTGAAGGTGCTGCCGAGATCCCCCTGCGAGATCTCAGCCAGACCATCACGTCCACCGTGATGGCGCAAAGCCAGCCCAGCGCCATTCAGCTCAGATTCTTAGTGAATTATAATGAGGATGGCGTGCCTGCTGTGCCCGGCGCCGAAGCTCTGCTACGAAACATGCTGGGTATCCAGCTACAGCAATTGCGATTGACGCCTCAGGCCATCCAGGCCTTGCAAGCAGCCGGGATTCAGCACTTTACCTTCCGTGTGCACAACAACCGTCTGTATATCTTCGTGAACGGCAAGGTGCTGCCCAATCTGGCATGGGACGAGCAGGGCATACGAAATGGCGTGGCCCTGATTGAAAAACTGTACTACGTGCAGGACACTGCTTCCCTGAACCAGATGCTGGACACGTTGCTCCCCTTGCTGGAAAGCGTCGAAGGCGAACTAATTCTGCAGTTCCCTGTGCGCCCCGGCGCGTCGCCCATTCCCCTGCCCACTTCCTGAACCTGCAGCAGCGTGGAACTGCCCGCGGCCTGAAGAGCATTTGTGATACACACCTTCCGGGTCAATGAAGGCCGGGAAGGTGTGTCGCGCCCCGCGGGATGCAAGCAGCACACCGGCCCGGAACGCGCACCTGCTCCTGCTTGCACCCTAGAGTGGCATCATGCCCCTAAACGCGTGTAGTCCCCCTTTATACCGTGTGCCCTGAAGATTTTGAACCTGCATTCGCAGGTGGGAGCCTAGACCCGACTTCGGCTTTGCCCTGGGGATGGGCTATTGCGTCCGCCAAGGTATGACCCGGCTCCCCTAGGTCTAGTGTTGGCTCAAAACGTGTCAGCGGCATCACGCATATAAAAGGGAGCTACGAATATATGTTAGCACAATCTGATTTTTCTGACAATCCGCGGCGCGGGAGTGACACTGTATCAATTGAGTCGGTGGCATTGTCACCATTAGGCGGCGTTTTGGCGCGAATTGCGAATCCGCCCTGGGAGCAGTTTGCTCTGAGCCGGATTCGCAATCCGGCGGGTGAACCCAGGCCTTTTTCGGAAAAGACACTATGAACGGCTGAACGCCGATGAAAATGGAAATCGGACGCGGACGAGCGCAGAAAAACGCGGACTGATTTTGATAGAATTGCCCGGGCTGGTTTACGGCACACTATATCCTGCTTCGTAAATAAGCCTCTCGCAAAGGCGCAAAGCCGCCAAGGAAAAATAGAAAAAAATCCTTTGCGCTCTTGGCGTCTTGGCGAGAGATTTTCATCCGTTTTGGCGTGCAGCTTGCGCACCGTAGGTCTGTTCCGAA
>JAJRXO010000246.1 GCA_024276255.1 Chloroflexota bacterium
AATTTCTGGATCATCGACGCCATGCTCCAGGGCTGCTGCCAGTTGATTCACGGCGAGGGAGATATAGCTGGGATCAGCCGGTTGCGACAGATCCGCCCGCGTGCGGTAGAGCCGGGCCAGCGCCAGATACGAATCAGGGTTATCCGGATCGTTGGCTTGTGCCTGGCTATACGCCGCCACCGCCAGCGGAAAATAGCGATCAAAAATCTGTCGCGTATCAAAATCCGTCAATTGCGCCTGTGAGGCGCGGATGGCCAGTTCCGTGTACACATCCCCCAGCCGGATCTGACTGTCGGCCCCGGCATTGGGGGCTACCGCTGCCTGCCGGGCTGCCCGTAATTGTTCCCACAGAGCCGGACGCATGAGAATGTAGTCGATGGGGTGTTTGGGATCCTCTACATCGTAAGACCAGGTGATGCTTTCGGCCGTCAGTTGATAGTCTTCCGGCGTCAGGCGCAACCAGGATTGGGGGTTGGGCGGCTCGTTGAAGGACAGGGTGATCAGGGCGCTTTCCAGGGTACCCGGCCAGAGCTGGGCCGTGAGGTCCAGGGGATAGCGGAACTGCACGAATGGGGTCGTGCCCAGGGGCATGGTGTAGGTGAGTACGATGTTCTGACGCTTGTTGGCTGCCAGCTCGATATCTGCCACCCACCATTGGGTGTACCCCGGCGCCATAGGTGCATCTTTGCCGTCTATGGTCAGGCTGAGTTGTTCGGGCGGGGGTTTGGGCGCCGGATAGCCGGGGATGGCCACGCTGAGCGTGCGCTTATTCTTTTTATCGGTGTTGTGCACACGGAAGACGGCCTGCACTTCGGCAATGGCCTGCTCGCCGTCGTCGCGGATTGTCACGTCGACGATCAACGATAATAGCCGCACCGGGCCCGGATCCAGCGGCATGAGCGTAAATCCGCCGGGATAGTCTGTCTGGGCGCGGGCCGGGGCAGGGGAAAACCCGGCCAGCCACAGCCCCAACACTAACAAAAGGAGACTCGCAGGCCGGATTCTTTGCATCTGCTTCAGCCTTCTGGTATGCTTTGGAGGTCGATTTTCTTCATTGCAGGTAGTATTGTAGCTCATGGCACATCTAAAAATGATTTTGACCTGGGACATTCGCCCCGGTCGCGAGCAGGCATATACCGAATTCATCAATGAACGCTTTGCCCCCGGCCTGGTGGAGATTGGCTTGCCTCCCCTGGATGTATTCTACACGGCATATGGCAGCGTGCCCCAGATCATGGCCGTACTCGACGTGCCCAGCGAACAGCATCTGCAACAGGCGTTGCTGTCCCAGGCCTGGCAAGAGCTGAAACAGGAACTTTTGAATCTCACGGAGAACTACAATGAACGGGTGTTTCGACATCAGAGTGGGGACATTTTCTAGTCAGGCACGGTTCCCCCTCTGAACACGAGCGCAGCGTGGGAGTGACGGGGATGGATCATGGTGGACAATTATCTGATTGGGGGAATCGTAAGCAAGATGTAAGGCGGGAGAAGTAACAAAGTTGGAGTCAGGAACGTCACAACACATGCAGCAGACGGATGTTTTGCTGACAAATTGCCTGAAAGCTGCTATGATTGCATTATAAGCGCCCAGCTGTTTTCGGCCAAACCCATGCGAATCCCCCTGTCCCTTTCTCACATCCGACGTTTCTCACCCCGCTCGCCAGCACGTGGCTGGAGACGCCTTGTTTTCGTTTCTTTGCTTGGGCTGCTGTTGATCCTGCGCGGAGCCGATGCCGCATCGCGTCCGGGCGTGACTGTGGTGGAGGCTGGACCCCAGGGACTGACGCTGGAGCTTTTCGTGCCCGACGTGCAGTTGCAACCCAGCCAGGTGCAGGAAGGGGCCGTGCGCGTGGTGGCGCCGGCGCTGGCGAATGGTCGCACCGGGGAACCGGGCCAACCGCTTCTGCCGGCCACCTCCGTGCTGGTGGCGGTGCCGCCTGGTGCTGAGATAAGGTTGCGTTTGACGGCTATGGATGATGGTCGGATACTGCCGCCGCAGAACTGGGAGGTTCAGCCATTCGAGCAGCCGCGCTTTACGGATGCTGATGTGAACCTGGCGTTGGTGAGCGACCTGAGCCGTAGCGCCATCGGCACCGAACGTGTGTATCGCCCTGCTGACGCACGCAGCCTGGCCAGGGCTATGGCCGATTATCAACCGGCCGCCATTGTCGAGGAGGGTTATCTGCGCGACCAACGTTTTGTGCGCCTGGTGTTGCGG
>JAJRXO010000247.1 GCA_024276255.1 Chloroflexota bacterium
TGTCCACTGCCACGCCGGCAGGCACGGCCTGCTGGCCATGCGCCAGCAAGGGAAAGGTCACCACTTCTCTGATGGTGCCATCGAGGGCGATTTCGTACAGTTGATTGGCCATGCTGGCCGCAGCATAGATATGCTCCTGCGTACGATCAAAGGCGATGCTGTTCATATTGCTGCGCCCCGCCAGGTTGCGTCCGATTCGTCTCTGGGGACTGATCTCATACAAAGCGATCTTGTCCAGCCCGCCATCCACACTGAGAAACACCCGACCATCCTCGTGCAGCAGCACATCGGCAGGGCCGTTGACCTCGTCACGCCGGGAAGCAAAGAACTGCAGGGCATTGTAGGTGGGCAGATGTGAGAACCAGCGATCCATCTCGTCTGCATCATCGAAATCGCCGTCAGCATTGAGGTCCCGGTAGACGGTCAGCTTGCCTGTCATCTGCTGCGAATCGACGGCGTCATAGCCCGTGCCTGCTTCGGCGACATAGAGCTCACCAGCCGGCCCGAGGGCAATGCCCCGCGGATTGTCGAGCCCGCTCAACAATAGTTCCAGGCGGGGGACAGGCGTCGGCGTGGCAAGAGAAGTGGCGGTGCAACCTGTCAGCCAGAAGAGCACCGCCATCAACGTCAGGATCCGTTTACTAAACGTCATTATCTACCAGAGCAGAGACTGTTCGCTCACGGGATCAAAGAACTGCACCGTGCTGGTGTTGAATTGCAGATGCACCGTGTCACCCATGCGTAAACTCAGTGTCGGGTCCGCGAGCACCTGCACATGGCTCTCGCCCAGGCGCACATCCAGTAGATCGTCGCGGCCCAGGGGCTCCACAATCAGCACCTCGCCAGCCACGCCGCTCTCACTCAAAGTGATATCCTCCGGCCGGATGCCCATGACGACATGGCCCTTGCCGGCTGCCTTCTGGGCGCGCTCGGCTGGCAGTTCCAGCTGGAGGCCGGCGCCCACAGCCTGGAAGACTCCACCATTCAGGCTGACCTCGACATCGAGGAAGTTCATGGGTGGATTACCAATGAAGCCGGCAATGAACAACGTCTTCGGCCGATCATACAGCTCCTCAGGCGGAGCAAAAGCCTGCAAATGACCATCTTTCATCACAGCTACCCGATCGGCCATGGTCATGGCCTCGACCTGATCGTGCGTGACGTAGATCGAGGTAATGCCCAGGTCCATCTGCAGGCGTTTGATCTCGCTGCGCATGCTCAGACGCAAGCGCGCGTCGAGGTTGGAAAGGGGTTCATCAAACAGGAGGAGTCGCGGTTCTTTGATCAGCGCCCGCCCCAGGGCCACACGCTGTTGCTGGCCGCCGGATAGCTGAGCCGGCTTGCGATCCAGCAGATGCCCGATGCCCATCATGTCGGCGACCTGCTGGACGCGTTTCTGCAACTCGCTTTTGGGGACCTTCTGCAGCTTGAGGGGATAGCCGATGTTCTGGGAAACGGTCATGTGCGGATACAGGGCATAACTCTGAAAGACCATGCCGATATTGCGATCTTTGGGCGGCACGGTGTTCACCAATTGACCATCAAAGAATATCTGGCCGGCAGTCGGTTTGTAGATACCGGCAATCATGAGCAGGGTGGTGGTTTTACCACAGCCTGAAGGCCCCAAAAAGGCGACGAATTCACCGTCGTTGGTCGCCAGATCGATGTCTTCGGCGCCGACGACATCGCCCCAGCGTTTGGTCAGGTTCCTTAATTCGACTTTCATAAAATGACTCCTTTAGGCGCCACCCTTGGTGCCGCCGCCGTAGATATTGAGCAATGCTTCTTGTGTAAAGAGGAAGAAGATGAGGATGGGGATCAGTTGGAACAGGCCAACGGCGGCGACCTGGTTCCAGCCGGTGGGCGAGGTGTCTCCCGAAAACTGATTGAGATAGACCGAGAGGTTGGAGACTTTGCTGCCGATGGTGAATGTGTAAGGGATCAGGTAGGCGTTCCAGCCTGAGATGAAGTTGAAGATAGCCAGAGCGGCGATGCCGGGCTTGATCTGGGGCAGGATGATCTCCCACCAGACCCGAAAGCGGGAAGCGCCATCGATCAGGGCTGCCCGTTCCATGTCCCAGGAGATGTTATCGAAA
>JAJRXO010000248.1 GCA_024276255.1 Chloroflexota bacterium
AGGTTTTCTGGTTTTCCGGGCTACAGATGGTTTGCTCTGAAAATAGGTCACAGATGAACACAGAAAAACACGGATTGATCTTTTTAATTGGTATCGGCGGGCCGCCGCCCGTGTCGCCTGCTCTGTGAAATACGCAATACGCAACACGATATACGCAATCGGTATCGGGCCAGCAGGCTCAGGGTGTGATCGTTTCATAGACCGCCAGCCATTGCTGACAGCGCCTTTCGGGATCAAATCGTTCCTGCTGGCAGAATTGTTGGCCCGCCTGCTGCCCGTGCGGGAAATCCGGACGCAGCACGCGTCGCACACCCGCGGCCAGGGCGGCCGCGTCGCCAGCCGGTATGAGATGGGCATGGGGGGCGTTGCGGCATAGCTCGGGCAGGCCGCCGATGGCGCTGGCGATGAGTCGCTTGCCAGCACACAAAGCCTCGAACGCGGTCATGCCCCATGTCTCGCGCAACGAGGGCACGATCACCACATCCACCGCCAGCAGCCAGGGGCGAATGTCGGGCTGGTAGCCGATGGTATGAACGCCCGCCTGCTGCAGGCCGGGGCGCAGACGGCGGGCGTAGCCCGGCGGGGCAGGTGATCCCATGATCCACAACCGGGCGCCGGGAAACGAGTGCCGGATCTGCGGCCAACTGCGCAGGAGCACGTGCAGCCCTTTTTCAGGCGAGAGACGGCCGGCGTAAAGCAGGTGGGGGCCGGCGCCGGGCAGGGAGACCGGCGATGGCGGGGGAGAGGAAGGCAGGATGGTGCGGCTATTGCCGATGATATAACAACGGTCTGCTGCCAGGCCGTGGCGTTGCAGGGTGGCGGCCCAGTCAGCCGAGACCCCCACGACGGCCGGCAGCCGCCGCAACACCCAACCATCCAACTGATTCCAGGCTGCCATGCGCCACCCCTCGGCGGTGTGCCCATGTGATTCTGCCACGTGTCGACGGCCGCGGCGCAGTATGCCGCCCATGATGTCGCTGCGATAATCGCAACTATGCAGGATGGCGTGCGGCCGTTGGCGGAGCAGCCCCCGCAATGCCCGCCAGGCGCTTCCATGCCAGAACTGCGGGTCAGGCAGGGTAAGGGCCGGAAGCTCGTGCTGGCGGGCCGCAGTCACCAGGGGATGTTCGCCGGGGCCGCGAAACAGACACAACAAGTATGGTTGCCATCCGGCGGCGCGCAGGCGCAGAGTATGGTCGAGGAGCTGGCGCTCAATGCCGCCCAGATGGCGGCTGGATCGCAGGAGAAGCACTTCGGGCATGGGGGCATTGTAGCACAGGAGATGCCGTGCGCCATCTCCGATGATGGCGCCAGCTCTGTCGTTTCTCAGGAAATTGTTCTTTTCAATCGCCCAGTTTGGTTGTATGGCTTCGGCGCATCATGGATGCGCCGGGCGCCTGTTCTCGTGCGTTCACCGCATCCGTGATGCGGTGCGGTTAAAGCCGGCCAACAATCTGGGACAAATCCGTTGGATAGGGGCACGTCCCAGGATTGTGGCAAGTGGATCGTCATCCGCCGTGAGAGGTGGCGGTTGTCAAGGCTTCGGCTATTCGGCCCCCCACCCGACCTCCCACCGTTTCGGCTGACGCCTCACAGGGGGAGGAGCTTGTTCGTGTGCCTGTGCGTCGTCGCTGGCGGCGAAAGATTCCCCTCC
>JAJRXO010000249.1 GCA_024276255.1 Chloroflexota bacterium
ATGACCCGGGCCAGTATGGTCGAGGTGATGTCCGCCCCCTATATCCGCACGGCCATCATCAAGGGCATGCCCTATCGACGGGTCGTTTTCAGGCATGCCCTGCGCAATGCGCTCATGGCCCCCATCACCGTGATCATGCTGCATGTGAACTGGCTGGTGGGCGGGGTCGTGGTCGTCGAGGCCATCTTCGGCTATCCCGGCCTGGGCAAATACATTTATGATGCGGCCATTTTTGGTGACCCCAACGCGGTGGAAGCAGCAGCCATGCTCACGGTCACCATCGCCATTGCCACCCGCCTTGTGGGCGATCTGGCCTATACCTTCCTCAATCCCCGCATTCGCTATTCCTGATCAAGCGTTCAGCTTCGTACCTCCCACACACAGGAGCAAGCCATGACCGTAGCACAACCCGTATTGGCAGCCAGCCGCCCCCCCTCACGCCTACGTAAGCTGTGGAACAGTATCTCGATTGTCTTTCAATCGCGAATCGGCACGGCGGGGCTGGTCGTGGTGGCCTTTTGGGTGATCATCGCCTTTGTCTCTTTATTCTGGACGCCATATCCGCCCAATTCATCTCTCTTTGTGCAGAACCTCCCCCACAACAGCACCAACTGGCTGGGCACCGACCATCTGGGACGCGATGAATTGTCGCGACTCATGCAGGGCACGCAGGTCATCCTGCTGAAAACCCGTCTGCCTGGCGAAAATCGCATTGCCATTCCCGGCGGCGTGGCTATTTGGGGAGTGTTGGGCTCACTGTTGCTGGGCTCGGTATTGGGCCTGAACGCCGGTTACCGGGGGGGCTGGTGGGATCAGGTGATCATGCAGGTGCTCGATGCCCTGATCGCATTTCCTGTAATCGTGCTCTATCTGGTCATCATCGCCGCCCTGGGTCAGGGCGATCTGGTGGTGATCTTCGCCATCACCATCACCGGCGCGCCCGGCGTTGCCCGGCTGGTGCGCGGCCTCACACTCGACATTAAAACCCGCGACTATATCCGCGCCGCCGAGACCCGCGGTGAGAGCAAAGCTTTCATCATGTACCGCGAGATCCTGCCCAATGCCCGCGGGCCCCTGCTGGTCGACGCCATGTTGCGCGTCGGCTATGCCATCTTCGCCATCGGCACCCTGGGCTTTTTGGGCTTGGGCCTGCCCCCGCCAGACCCCGACTGGGGCAACATGGTGAACGAAGCCCGGCGCAATATCTTCATCAATCAATGGGCTGTCATCTTTCCCTCTCTGGCGATTGCTTCGCTGGTCATCGGCCTGAACCTGTTCGCCGACGGTCTGCGTGAAGAAATCACCCGCTACCAGAAATAAGCGAGGCGTTGCAATGGCAAGCGAAATAACTTACGGCCATACCGGCCCTGTGCTCAAGCTCGAAGATGTGGCCATCGCCTACAAGGTGCGCGGTGGCGAGATCGAAGCCGTGCAAAACGTCTCCTTCGAAATCAACCGCGGCGAATCCCACGGCATTGTCGGCGAATCGGGCTGCGGCAAAAGCACCGTCGCCTGGGCCATCGTCAATTTTCTGGGCGCCAACGGCTATGTCAAGCGCGGCAGCGTCAAATTCCTGGGGCAGGAACTGGTAGGAAAGCGAGGCGAAGACCTGCGCCGCTTGCGTGGCGACCAGATCGCCATGGTGTACCAGGACCCGATGCAGGCGCTGAACCCATCCATGCGTCTGGGCGATCAGCTCAAAGAAGTGCTGACCGTGCATCGCGGCCTCAGCAATGCCGAGGCGGAAAAACGCGCTATCGAGATGCTGGAACGCGTATACATGCCCGATGCCGCCAACGTGATGAAGCGCTTCCCCCATCAGATCTCAGGTGGCCAGCAGCAACGCGTGGTCATCGCCATGGCGTTGCTCAACAATCCCGCCCTGTTGATCATGGATGAACCCACCACGGCCCTGGACGTGACCGTGGAAGCGGCCGTACTGGACCTCATCGCTGAGCTGCGGCGAGAATTCGACACAGCCATCATGTACATCACCCATAACCTGGGCGTGGTGGCCCGCGTGTGTACGAAGGTGGGGGTGATGTATGCGGGCGAGATGGTAGAACGGGGTACCGTAGAGCAGATTTTCAAACATCCGCAACATCCTTACACCCAGGGCCTGATGCGCTGCGTGCCCAAACTGGGGGCCGACAAGGCCAGCAGCATGCTCTATCCCATCCGCGGCCGCGTGCCCCCGCCCAACAGCCGTCCCATCGGCTGCATCTTTGGCCCCCGCTGCGACTATGCCCGCGAACGCTGTCGCCTGGAGCGCCCACAGCCGCGCATCATGTCCAACGGCGTCGAGGTGCGTTGTCACTTTGCCGAGGAGATCGATCCCGCACAATGGCAGCCGCATGAAGATATCGAGCTGCCCACCGTGCATGAGGTAGCGCCTGGGGAGCCTCTCCTCAAGATCGAACATCTGAAAAAATACTATGAAGTCTCGGGCACCACCCTTAAAGATCTGCTGGGCCTGACCCCCAAACGCTATGTGAAGGCTGTCGAAGACGCCACGTTCACCGTGCGACAGGGTCGCACCCTGGGCGTGGTAGGCGAATCGGGTTGCGGCAAAAGCACGCTGATCAAAACCATTATCGGTCTGGAAAACAGCACCGACGGCAAGGCCGAATTCATGGGCTTTGACATCACCGGCGATATCTCCAGCCGCGATCTGGCCGTGATCAAAGAACTGCAGATGGTGTTCCAGAACCCCGATTCCACCATGAATCCCTCCTACACCGTGGGCCAGCAGATCGCCCGCCCCATGCTGCGATTCAAGACGGTGCCTAAAAAGCAAGTGCGGCAGGAAGTAATCAAGCTCTTGCAGGCCATGCGCCTGGGCGAGAATTATATGGACCGCCTGCCCCGGCAACTCAGCGGCGGTGAAAAGCAACGCGTGGGCATTGCCCGCGCCCTGGCCAGTCACCCCAATCTGGTGCTATGCGATGAGCCCGTAAGCGCCCTCGATGTCTCAGTGCAGGCCGCCATCCTCAACCTGCTGCTCGATTTGCAGAGCAAGCTGGGCACCACCATGGTCTTCATCGCTCACGATCTCAGTGTGGTGCGCTTCTTCTCCGATGATGTGGCTGTCATGTACCTGGGGCAGATCATGGAAATCGGTCCCGCCGACGCCATCTACGCCCCACCTTACCATCCCTACACCGAGGCGCTGCTCTCGGCCGTCCCCATCCCCGACCCCACTGCCGAGCAAAAACACATCCGCCTGGAAGGATCCGTGCCCAGCGCCCTCGATCCCCCCAGCGGCTGCCGTTTTCACACTCGCTGTCCGCGCCGGCACCTGGCGCCTGAAGAGGGCGCCGTATGCGCCACGCAAATCCCACCCTGGCAGGAGATCGGCAACGGCCACAAGATATTCTGCCACATCCCGCAGGAAATCCTGCGCACCTTTGAACCGGTAATCTCGATTAAAGAGAAGGACGAAAGCCATGTTAGTTAAAGATATCATGACCCGTCATCCCATCATGGCGGCCTCCGACACCCCAGTCACCGAAGTGCAGAGCATCATGTCACAGAATGGCATCCGGCACCTGCCGGTGGTTGGTGATGGCAAACGCCTTCAGGGCCTGATCACCCGCCAGCGGCTGGCCCTGAAGGCCGATGAGCTGGGCAGCTTGAATGTATGGGAGATCACGCGGCACATATCGCAACTCAGGGCCGGACAGATCATGCTGAAAAGGGCACAGGTGATCACCGTGACCCCGAATCGTACGGTAGAACGGGCTGCCGCCCTGCTCACGGATTACAAGATCAGCGGCCTGCCCGTGGTGGAAGAGGAGATAGTGGTGGGCATTATCACGGAGACCGATTTGCTGCGCGCCTTTCAGATCATGCTGGGCCTGCCCATGAGCGGCGTACGTGTCACCGTGCGCATGCCCAATCGCAAGGGAGAGTTCAATAAGCTTTCCAGCGTGATCGCTCAAAACGGCTGGGGCGTGACCGGCATGGGCAGTTTTCCCACCCCGCGCAACCCCGGCAAATATGATCTGGTGCTCAAGATCCCGGATGTCAGCGTGGATGAGGTGCAGGAAGCCCTCTCTAGCATCCCCGACCAAACCATCGTGGATATTCGTGCGGCGGTGTGATGCCTGAAGCGATTATCTCCGACATCCTCATCGTCCCCCACAGCCGCCTGAGCTCCGATAGCACAGAGCAACGAATATCAGTTGGTTTGCTGCTATACAGCGGCGCTGTCAG
>JAJRXO010000250.1 GCA_024276255.1 Chloroflexota bacterium
AGACCGTGATCGCCGCTCCAGGCCGCGGCTTCCAGGATCTCGGGGCCGGGGGTTTTCTCGGCTACGAGGATATTCTTGTGTACCTTGTCTTCGGTACGCCCCAGTCCGGTTTCCTCGTGTGCCATCCGCGCCCACAATTCAGCGTTGTCGAGCGCCAGTTGCCTGATGGCGGCGATGAGTTTCTTGCGTCCCTGCAAGGGGATAGCATCGTAGGCGACGAAGGCGCGGCGCGAGGCTGCTACGGCGCTGTCGATGTCGGCATAAATGCCGTCGTGACCGCCGCCCGGCGGGGGCGGCACCTGGCGACCGCTGCGCCCCACATGGCTGAGGTGGGGCTGGCGCCTGGCCGGGGCGCTGGAGGAGGTGGGGTTCTGCTGGCCCAGTTGCCGCAACACGCGTTGGGCAATGGCGTCGATTTGTTGATCGCTGAGGCTCATGCGTTCTTCCTGTATTTTTCTTGACCGTCGATTTCCCAGGTGTCGACAATGGCCATGATCACGGCATCACAGGGCCGCTTGTCGGTGTGTACAGTCTGTCGGGCCGAGGAGCCGATGGCATACAGCACATATTCGCCTACACCGGCGCCCACGGCGTCGGCTGCGATTACGTAACTATCGCCGGTCTTGCCTTCGGTATCGACGGGCTTGACGACCATAAAGCGCAAGCCGCGCAGTTTTTCATCTTTTTGGGTAGACACCAGGGTGCCAACGATTTTGCCAATGAGCATGGGAGGGTACTCGCATGGGGGGATCAGGAGGATGTTTGAGCCTTGATAAAGGCTTTGATCTGGACGTCGGCCTGTTCGGCCAGCACAGGACCATGGCCGAAGCAAGCGATGTCGTAGTGCAGGCGCAGTAGCTTCTGCAGGCTCTCGCGGGCCTGCGCCATATCGGGTGTAAAAACGGATGGGGGTAGGCTCAGCCGTTGCTTGCGGTTGATCAGGGCATCGCCAAGGATCAGGACGCCCGCCCGGGCATGGTGCAGGGCGATGTGGCCGGGACTGTGGCCTGGCGTATGGATGACGGTGAATCCGCAGGGTAGTTTCTCGCCATCCAGCAACAGCTGATCGATGTGTTTCACCTGGCTGTGATACTTGCGATTGAGCAGCAGGAAGATGGGGGTGCTGAGCATGCCCACCAGCCCCTGGCGACGTTTGCTCCTGGCGCCCAGCACATAGGCGGCTTCGGCGGTGTGGCAGCATACCCGGGCAGGACTCTGCTGTAACAGGGCGTTAAGGCCGCCGGTGTGATCGAGGTCTGCGTGCGTGATGATGATGCGATGTAAATCGGCCGGATGCACGTGAGCCGCGCGCATCTCCTGCAGCAGCTTGTCGAACGTCCAGGGGTAACCACAGTCGATTAGCGTGGGGCCTCCGTCACCTGTCCACAAAAAGGCGTTGACATCGCCCAGTTGCAGCCAATGCAGGTCCCGGCTCAGTGATTGCATTATAATCCTCCCAGGCCAAAGCGCTCCTGATACAATTGCATGCTGCGCACGATGGCTGCCTTGGCGGCTGCGGCATCATCCCAGCCGATGGGCATCACGCGTCCGCCTTCCTCCAGATCCTTGTAAACGCTGAAGAAGTGTTCGACCTCGTTCAGGAAATGGGGAGGCACGTCGCCGATGTCGTGGTAACCGCCGAACAGAGGATCACGATGCGGTACGGCCAACACCTTATCGTCCGACTCGCCGCGGTCTTCCATACGGAACAGAGCGATGGGTCGGGCTTCGATGATGCAGCCGGGGAAGGTGGGCTGGTTGATCATCACCAGGATGTCAAAAGGATCGCCGTCTTCCCAGAAGGTGTGGGGGATCAGCCCGTAGTCGCCAGGGTAGCTGACAGAGGAGTACAGCACGCGATCGAGCTTGATGACCCCGTGTTCTTTGTTGTATTCGTATTTGTTGCGCGATCCTTTGGGGATCTCAACAATGGCATAGACGAGGTCCGGAGCGTTGGGGCCGGTTCGCAGTTCACGCCACAGATTCTGCATGTACACTATTCGCCTTCGGGTTGACGTCCCAGGGGCAGAACAGCATCGACATTGACATGGGGCCGCGGGATGATGTGGACGGAAACGACTTCGCCGACCTTTTCAGCCCCGCGCACGCCGGCTTCCAGGGCTGCTTTCACGGCGGCAACATCGCCGCGTACAATGGCGGTCACATAGCCGCCACCGATTTTTTCGTAGCTGACGAGTTCCACGCGTGCGGCTTTCACCATGGCGTCCGAGGCTTCGACCATGGCGGCGAAACCTTTGGTTTCGATCATTCCAAGTGCGTCTGTCATGAGGTTGGGTTCTCCTTAAATGAGGTAAAATTGTTGTGGTCGATTGTTTGTGGGATCATTCTTTCTTGCTTGCATCCGGCGAACGGCCAGAGATGCCTTCGATGGCAGCCACAGCCGCGCCGTATCCAGCCATGATGTCGCGTTCTTCGCCGCCGAGGTACACGCGGCCAAAGGAGCCGTAGGCCCGCACTTCCAGGATGTTGATGTTGGCGGCTTTTTCCGCTTCGTTGGCTGCCAGGGCAGCGTAGGCGGCG
>JAJRXO010000251.1 GCA_024276255.1 Chloroflexota bacterium
CTGGGCGCTGTCCTGGAAGACGCGCTGGCGCGGCCTGTCTTTGTGGATAACGATGTCAATCTGGGGACGCTGGGTGAAGCCGCTTACGGCGCTGGCAAGGGCAAGCAGGATATGATCGGCGTGTTCATTGGCACCGGCATCGGCGGCGGCATCATCCTGGATGGCAGGCTGCGACACGGTGTGCGCGGCTCAGCCGGCGAGATCGGGCATATCATGATGGACCCGCACGCTGCACGCTGTGGATGTGGCATCAATGGACACATCGAGGCCCTTGCCAGCCGGGGTGCTATC
The DNA here is from genome assembly GCA_024276255.1 of Chloroflexota bacterium. GTDB lineage: Bacteria > Chloroflexota > Anaerolineae > J102 > J102 > JAADGC01. The sequence goes on from JAJRXO010000251.1 coordinate 292, forward strand.
AGTCGCAAGCTACGCAGGGCAATCCTCGACGGGAAAGCCCCCCGCCTGCAGGATATCCTGCGCAAACGGGGCGACGATCGCATTACCAGCGGCGTCATTCGTCGGGCGCTGGAAGCGGGTGATGATTACACCCGCAAGGTCATCAGGCAGGCCGAACATGACCTGGGCGTGTTCATCGCCACCCTCATCAATATCCTGGACGTAGAGTGCATCATCCTGGGTGGGGGATTAGTGGAAAGCCTGGGAGATGACTTTGTATCCGCGATCCGCCAGATAGCGTATGAATATTTCTTTTATCAGCAGGAACTCAATAAGGTGCAGATCGTAGCGGCTGCCCTGGGTGATGACGCTGTGGTGCTGGGGGCGGTTGTCCTGGCGCAGACTCGCCTGGAGGCAGCGTGAATCAGCCCGCTGCCAACCGCTTTCCCGGCCATGCCACAATCGGGCTGCAGATGTGGTTGCAACGCAATCCCCTGCGTCTGAGCCCACTATGGGCCTTTGCAGCCGGGGTGCAACAGGCTGGCAATTGGTCATCGGAGTGGGATTTTGTTCTGCGCCTGATCGCCGGCATCGCGGTCGTGGATATGCTGTGGGGGGCGTTCTGGCGGCAATGCCATCAGTGGACCGAGCTCCCTCGCTCTCACCTGGCAGACTCGGGCACCGTCCCACTGCCCTATGCCCGGCCACAGGCGCCCCTGAGTCGCGTCTGGCGCTGGTGGCAGGGAGACAGCGGGGCAATTGTGGGCCGTGACGCCTGGCTGGCCCTGTTCCTGGCCCTGTTGATCAGCGCCTGGCTTTCACCCATCGCCGTACTGGCCACCGCCTTTGCCGCGATGTTGGCCCTCATCAGCACCGCCGCGCTGCCGGCTTTGCCGTTGCTCAGCCGTTTGCTGGCTGCGGTATACAGCATCGCACTGCCGTGGTGGCTGGCCTGGAATCTGTTTGCTGGCGACACGAGCTGGCGCTGGCCAGATACTCCTCATGCCGGCTCCTGGTCTCTGCTGATACTTTTCACTTTGTTGCTCTTTACTATCGAGTTGCGAAACTTGGGACACAGACAGCTATGGCAGTGGGGGAGTGGAATACTAGTTGACATAACATTATGGTATTTCTTCGGGCCAGGAGCAGCCCTGCTTACAGGCTTCACCCTGCTGGCGGCATTCCTGCTGGCGCGACGGCGGGCCAATATCTGGCTGGAGCTGGGGACCTGGCTGGCATTGTTATGGGCGGTGGGGCGGTAACGATGGGCCAGTGGCTGCTCATCGGCGGAGAGCTCCTGCTGCTGGGCCTGTTACTGTACTGGTTGATCTTCATTACCGAGGGCGCTTATCTGGGCAGACGGGCGGTGATCTTATTGTACGATCTTTATGCCCGGCGCTACGACGATATCAAGGAGTGGTCGATGGTTGATGAGGCGACTTACGTGGCCAGGCCCTTTGTGCGAGAAGTCGGCGCCTTGCGGCAACCGGCTCTGATCCTGGACGCCGCGGCGGGCACAGGACGTCTGGCCCGGGCGGTGGTCGAGGCTGGGTTGATGCCCGACGCCACCTGGGTGCTGCTGGACGGGTCTGCGCACATGCTGGCTGAAGCGCAAAAGCACCTTCAGGGCGCTGGCGTCACCTGCTATTTCATCCATCACGCCATGCCCGACCTGCCGTTCCCCGATGCCATGTTCGACGTGGTTACCTGCATGGAGGCGCTGGAATTTATCCCGCACCCTGAGCGGGCCCTGGCGGAACTGGTGCGGGTGTTGCGCCCGGGCGGCTACCTACTGATTACCAATCGCATTGGCTGGAGCGCGCGCCTGATGCCGGGCCGTACGTGGTCGAAACAAAGACTCTATCAATTGCTACAGGCGCTTGATCAGCGCCACATCAGCATCCGTCCGTTTCTGGTCGACTATCAGTGGGCAAGCAGCGTCAAGCCGGGCATTTTTCAAAGGCCGGGTCGTGCCAAAGCGCAAAACAGCATCGCTTATCTAGAAGAACTTGCGGATTTCGAGTACAATGAGGAGTGAATCATTGTTTTCATAAAAGGAGCCTCTTACCATGCAGCATTTTCTCTCTCTGGCCGATTTCACACCCGAACAAATCATCAGCTTTTTGGATCTCGCCGACGCTCTCAAAGCAGAATGGCGTCAGGGCGGAAACAAACCTATACTGGCCGGCAAGGCTATGGCTCTGCTATTCCAGAAACCCAGTCTGCGCACACGCGTCTCTTTTGAGATGGGGATGAAGCACCTGGGGGGCCATGCCCTGTACATTGCACCTACCGAGGTGGGGCTGGGCAAGCGAGAAAGCGTGGCCGACATTGCCCGCGTACTCAGCAGCTATGTGGATGGCATTATGGCCCGTGTTTTCAGCCATGAACATATCCTGGAACTGGCACGTTTTTCGCGAGTGCCGGTGATCAACGGCCTCAGCGACTACAACCACCCGGCGCAGGGTCTGTCGGACCTGTTTACGATCCGGGAGGCGCTGGGCCGGTTGCAGGGCGTGCAGCTTGTATTCGTGGGCGATGGCAACAACGTGGCCACCTCGCTCATGTTCGGCGGTGCGCTCACCGGCATGAACGTGACCATCGTCACGCCCCCTGGCTACGAACCTGACCCCGTGGTGGTGCAAAAGGCCACGCAGATGGCGGCGCAGACTGGCGCTCGCATCCAGACCAGCAATGATCCGCAGGCCGTTGCCGGCGCCGATGTGATTTATACGGATGTGTGGACCAGCATGGGGCAGGAAGCCGAAGCCATCAAACGGCGGGCAGATTTCGCCGCTGGTTATCAGGTCAATGAATCCCTGCTGGCAGCCAGCGGCAATGCCAATGTCAAGATCATGCACTGCCTGCCCGCGCATCGCGGTGAGGAGATCAGCGACGCTGTGGCTGACAGCGAGAACAGCTTGCTGTGGATTCAGGCCGAAAATCGCATGCACGCACAGAAGGCGATCCTCGCCCGACTCATGGGCGGAGCATAAAGGTAAGGTTGACCCGTGGAGAATCTGGCCGCTGTTTTTCGTCAATTCACATGGCTAAGCGCCCTAGATGTATCGCTGGTGGCGCTGGTCTTCTACGTGGCCCTGCGCCTGTTTGCCGGCACCCAGGGCGTGCAGTTGCTGCGCGGCATTCTTGTGCTGGTGCTGGTTGGCGTGCTGGCCAGCAGCTTCAGCGGCCTGACCGCGTTCTCGTGGCTGATTCGCAACAGCGGCCTGGCCATCCTGGTGGCGATCCCGGTGGTGTTTCAGCCCGAATTAAGGCGGGCGCTGGAGCGCCTGGGACGGACGGGCCTGCTCCTCAATCGGGCCCGGCGTTCGACCGGCGCTTCCCGCCTGATCATCGAGCTTGTCAGCGCCTGCACGCGCCTTTCACAGGCCAGGCACGGAGCCATCATCGTGCTGGCAGATCAGAGCGGCTTGCTGGAAACCCTGGAGACCGGCGTCCGCCTCGACGCCCGTGTGGAGGTGGAGCTGCTGCTCACCATTTTCTATCCCGGTACACCTCTGCATGATGGAGCAGTGATCATCCAGAATGATGTGCTGGAAGCGGCAGCCTGCGTATTGCCCCTCACGCAACGGCCCCTGTCAGACACCTCTCTGGGCACGCGCCATCGGGCGGCCATCGGCATTACCGAGGAAACCGACGCCCTGGCCCTGGTTGTCAGCGAAGAAACCGGCGTGATCTCGGCGGCTCGCAACGGTCGTCTGGTGCGCCGGCTGGATGACAAACGGCTGCGGCGGGTGCTGGAACGCTTTTACGAGGCCCGCGGGCAGCTGTTCGATCTGGAAATCGAAGAAGACACTGAGGCTACGCCAACATGACATCCAAGACCATCGACCGCCTTGGCACCATGGCGCTCGCCCTGATCCTGGCCATTATCGTCTGGGTGGTAGCGCAGCAACAGGAAAACCCCCTGGAAACCACGATCATCAGCGACGTGCCCGTGCAGGCACGCAACCTGCCATCCGATCTGGTGCCGATTGAGGGCTCATCGTATCCACCGGTGGAGGTGCGAGTGCGAGCCCCGCGCAGCATCCTCGACACCCTCACCCGCAATGCCCTCAACGCGTTTATCGATCTCAGCACCGCCAAACCCGGGCGCCAGGAGATCCAGGTACAGATCGACGCCGAAGCGCCCAATGTTGATATTCTCGATATCTCGCCCTCGGCGGTGGTTGTGCGGCTGGAAGAGCGCATGACCAAACATGTGCCCGTGATCGCCAACGTCCTGGACAGCCCACCTTTTGGTTACATTGCCGATACCGCGGTAATTACCCCCACCACGGTGCGAGTTAGTGGGCCGGAATCGCTGGTGAGTACCGTGCGGCGGGCTGAGATCTCGGTACGCCTGCTTGACGCGCGCAGCGATGTGCAGGTTACAGATTTTGTCAGCCTGCGCGACAGTTCCGGCGCCATTATCACCGGCCTCAGTGTGGAACCGCGCACTGTCACCGTCACGATCCCTATTCGTCAGCAACAGGGGGTGCGCGAGGAATCGGTGCGTCCCCGTTTTGAGGGCCAGCCGGCGCCAAACTACATCGTCACCGGTGTCAGCGCCGATCCAGCCACGATCACCCTGTTTGGCGATCCGGAAGTGCTGGACGCGTTGCCGCCCTTTGTGGACACCATCCCCATCAATATCGAGGGTGCTGTGGAGAGCATCGAGGAACGCGTACCGATCATCGTGCCGGAAAATGTCTCCATCATGGCTGCCCAGGCCGTCAAGATCCGCATCCAAATCGAACCGCTATCCGGTAGCGTGACCACCAGCCTGCATCCAGTCGTGCAGGGCTTGGGCCCGGGACTGGAGGTGAAGAGCATTTCCCCCGAGACCATTGACGTGCTGCTGCTGGGGCCCTTGCCCCGTCTGCAGAACCTGAAACCGGATCTCGATGTTCAGGCTGTGCTTCAACTTTCCAATCTGCAGCCGGGCGTTTATACTATTACACCTATCATGGTGATGCCCGAGGGGGTTACGGCCCAGACCATTCTGCCCGAGGCTGTGCAGGTCACTATCGCACCCAAACCTACACCTACGCCCACACCCACTGTTACTCCGACGCCCGATCTCAGCGGGATATCGGATATCATCACGGATACTATCACCAACACGCTTTCCATCACAGCGACGGATACATTCAGCTCGACTCCGCAGTAAACTCATATGACGCCAAAGCCCAAACCCCTGGTGGCCCTTGTGGGCCGCCCAAACGTCGGAAAATCGACGCTCTTCAACCGCATCATCGGCCAACGCCATGCCATCGTCGAGGACCTTCCCGGTACCACACGCGATCGCATCTACGCCGACGCCGAATGGCAGGGGCGCTCGTTTCTGGTCGTGGATACCGGCGGCATCGAGGCCCTGGCGGAAAAGGAGAAGGGTCAGCTCAAGGCCGATCCGCTGGCCACGGCGTCAGCAGGATTCATTCGCGAGATTCGCGAGCAGGCGGAAGCGGCCATTGCCGAGGCTGACATCATCCTGTTGCTGGTCGACGCCAGCCAGGGCCTGACATCGGCTGATGAGGAAATCGCCGAATTGCTCCGAGACACAGCCAAGCCGGTGATCGTGGTGGCCAACAAGGCGGATAATGAGGAACGTCGCCTGAATGCTGTGGAGTTTTACAGCCTCGGGCTGGGCGATCCCATGGCCGTCTCCGCCTACCACGGCACGGGTACGGGCGATCTGCTGGATGCGATGGTGGAGATGCTGCCATCTGCGCCGCTCGTCGACGACGATGATGATGAGACATTGCGGATTGCGATCGTGGGACGACCCAACGTGGGCAAATCGTCGCTGCTCAACGCCTTGCTGGGACATGATCGGGCCATTGTCAGCGACATCGCCGGCACCACTCGCGACCCGGTCGATACCTACATGACGTGGGACGGCGAGCCCTTGATCCTGGTGGACACGGCCGGCATCCGTCGGCGAGGGCGCATTGAGCGCGGCATCGAAAAATACAGCGTGCTACGCGCCCTGCGGGCCATTGGCCGGGCAGAGGTCGCATTGCTGGTAGTGGATGCCGTGGAGGGTATCACAGCCCAGGACGCCCACATCGGCGGCTACATCCTGGAGGAAAACCGCAGCCTGGTGCTGGTGGTCAACAAATGGGACGCCATTCCCAAGGATACGTATACCATGGTGGAGTACACCCGCGAGTTGCGGGAGGAACTGAAGTTCCTGGATTACGTACCTATCCTGTTTGTATCCGCACTCACTCGCCAGCGTGTCAACCAGATTCTCCCCACAGCATTGCGCGTGCGGAATGAGCGTTTCCAGCGTATTCCAACCGCAGAGCTCAACAAATTGCTGCGTGATGCCACGGTTGCACACCCTCCCAAGTCATTCCGAGGTAAGCGGGTGCGATTCTACTACGTTACGCAAGCCGAGGACGATCCACCCACGTTTATATTCTTCGTCAATGATCCAACTGCCGTGCATTTTACCTATAAGCGTTATTTGAAGAACAAGATCCGGGAACGATATCGTTTTGAGGGCACCCCGATCAAACTCGAATTCCGAGGTAAACCGCCGAAAAAGGAAAGGAAATGAGGCGCTCGGCGCTGGATCGCAATCAAATCGCCACACTCTTGATTCTATTGCTGGCGCTTGGCTACCTGGGATGGCTGGGCTACGGCGCCCTGCCTCAACCTGAACCGACTCCAGTGCCCGCCCGCTGGTTCGACCAGGAGGACGCCATGAAGATGGTACAGCTCCAGTGCGAAACTGGCCCCCGACCGACTGGCTCTCCGGCTGGCTGGAAGACCGGGGCCTGGATCCAGGAACAGTTGACAGCAGCCAACTGGCGCGTAGAGACCCAGAACTTTGTCAGCGACGATTTACCGGCCCGCAACATCCTGGCCAAAGCCGGATATGGACGTGCACTGCTGATCGTCGCCCACTACGACACGGCTACACAACCGGTACCCGGCACCGAGGCCAGTACAGCCACCACCGTCGCCGTCCTGCTGGAGCTTGCCCAGGTGATCGAACAGAAAAAGTTACAAAACCAGGTCTGGTTGCTCTTCCTCGATGCCCAGGCCGACGGCCAGGATCGCGGCCTGACCACCTTTTTACAGGAAATGGATTATCCGCCATTTGCCGTGTTTTCACTCGCTACCCTGGCTACTGTCAGTCATCCCCTGGTTCTGGCGCCCACCTCGCATGCGCAACTGAGGAAACGCTGGCTGGATCTGGCCCAGACCATGGGGTACCGGGGCCGTTACAGCGAGGCTGCGCCGGACGACGAATGGCAAGGCATCGCACCGACCCTGAGCGCACTGTACATCCCCGTGCTGGAAATGCGAGAAACGGGCTATCCGTACTGGCATCAGGCCGGGGACACGTGCGAAAAAATCGATCCCCGCAGCATGGCTGCCCCGGGACAAATGCTGGAAAGCCTGGCAGAGCAGAACCTGCTCGCCGATATGACTGTCCTGCCCACTCCCTCTCCTACACCCTGAACTATGTCCAAACCAATTACCGTACAACCCGTGATCGAGAAAGGTATACTCGTTGGCACCGAGATCAAAGGCCAGCAGCAACGATTTCGCCTGCAGGATTCACTCGATGAACTGGCGCGCCTGGCCGAGACCGCTGGCGTGACCGTGGTGGGGCGGCTCACGCAGGCCCTGGCGCACCCGAATGCGGCCACCTATATCGGCACCGGCAAGCTCGAAGAGCTCATCAGCCTGATTAAAGCCGAAGACGCGCAGATTGTGATCTTCGACGACGAGCTCAGCCCCCGCCAGCAACGCGAAATCGAGAGCGCCATTGACGATCCCGACGTCAAGGTGTTGGATCGCACGGCCCTGATCCTGGACATCTTCGCCCAGCACGCCCACACGCGTGAGGGTGCTTTACAGGTGGAGCTGGCACAGTATGAGTACCGGCTGCCACGGCTCACACGCGCCTGGACCCATCTGGCGCGACAGGCGGGTGGCCGCGCCGGCGGCGCCACCGGTGGAGTCGGATTGCGTGGCCCCGGTGAAACGCAGCTGGAAATGGACCGACGGGAGATCGGCAGAAAAATCGCCCAGCTGAAGCGGGAACTGAAACTGGTGCACCAGCACCGCGAACGCTATCGCGCCCGCCGCCGGGAATCCAATCTTCCTCTTGTGGCTCTGGTGGGCTACACCAATGCCGGAAAATCCACTTTGCTCAACGCACTCAACGACGGCGATGTATATTCCGCGGACAAGCTTTTCGCCACGCTGGACCCGGTCACGCGGCGAATCACGTTGCCATCGGGCCGTACAGTGCTCCTGACAGACACGGTGGGCTTTATCCAGAAGCTTCCCACGCAGCTGGTGGCAGCTTTCCGCGCCACTCTGGAAGAAATCCTGGAGGCGGATCTGATCCTGCACGTCATCGATTGTTCACACCCCAATCTGGAGGAGCAGGCGAGCACGGTGATAGAGGTTTTGGAAGAGCTGGGAGCGAGTGATATTCCCGTGCTGGAAGTGCTCAACAAAGTGGACCGTCTTCCGGCACAGCGCTTGCCTCTTGCCATTCGGGTGCGCTTCCCTGAAGGGGTGGCTATTTCTGCTTTACATAATAGTGGTTTACAGGAATTGTGTGAGCGGATTGACACTCAGCTGGCCACCATCATGGTCCCTGTCGAAGTACTCATTCCCTATGACGAGACGGAGCTGGTGAATATGTTTCATGAAAATGGGATTGTCATTCGCCAGGAGCATAGGGCAGGGGGGACGTTGCTCGCCGGGCGATTGCCGCGGGCGATGCTGCACCGTTTTCGGCCGTACATGGTTGTGAAGGAATAGGGGGCGGGTTAAAGGTTGCATCTGCTTAAGACCCGGCAGGTCTTTGCTCGCCCTCCATACCTCCTCACTGCCCCCTGCCTGCCGTATGGGCGTAGGTGTGTAAGGACCTAAGCACGGTAAGGGCGATTCATGAATCGCCCTTACCGCGCCCCATCCCGGCGGCCAGGGCCCACGCCAACGCCCAACCCCGGGCCGACTCATCGCAAACGACTGCTTCACCCCTGCGGATTCTTATCTTGGCCACCTGCAGAGGTGAGGAACTTCCCGGCGAGACCTTGGTTTTTCTCATAAACGTGCATCGGCAAACATCAACCATCGCTAATACGCGTTCTTGGCGAAGTTGCTCACCCTGTTGCTCGCCGCGCCCGCTTCCACATAGGTCTCGCTTTTAAATCACTCATTGACATAAATTGTATGAATAACGAGCGAACAGGAGGACAGTAGGGGAGGGCAACAGCACGAGGTTGATTTTGCCTTTGCTGTAGCCTAAAGTCCGCCGCCTTTGCCATAACAATGCGACGGTATTGCTCTTTAGCAAGATGGACTGCGAACCTGCCAGGTGCAAGATATCCCAAATGAGAAAGATCAATCAATCATTATGTCAATTACGGTCCTCAACAGAACTACACACTAGGTAGGTTATGTAACCAACGGGCTATAGATTTTACATAACACTGTCTCAGTTTGACGTAAAGCGCCCGACACAGGGAAATGACTACGTTTCAGGCACAGAATTCGCCATGAGCAAGCATTTGGCGCGATTCTGTTCATTGGCTGCCTCCCGGCTCTTTCCGCGATTCCCCGCTCTGTAGTTTGTCCATTGCAGCAAAAGGCTGTACGATTCCTACTGGCATCTCTGCCCATAGCACTAAACCGCATTAACTGTTATGTCGAGTAAAAAAGATCTCTCCCCTCTTATTGTTTATTCTCTGGGCGCCATGTTTGCCCTGCTGATGTTTGCCTTCGGCGCTGCCACGACCTGGATGGCGGATCACGGCTATTTACAGGTGCCGTTGATAGCCAACCCGGCCGACGCCGCCCCCACCCCTCCCCCACTGCTCACGGATGTCTTTCGTGAAGCATGGCAGGTAGTGGAGACGGATTTCTATGGTGAGATGCCCTCGGCGACTGATCGCACCTATGGGGCCATCAAGGGGAGTCTGGCGACCCTGAACGATCCGTATACGTATTTTGTGGAACCTGAGCCTGCAGACCGCGAACACGAGCAATTGCAAGGTCGTTTTGGCGGCATTGGCGCCTACCTGGAGCTCAACGATACCGGCCGCATTGTTTTAACCCCCATGGTGGGCCGCCCCGCAGACAACGCGGGCATCCAGGAGGGTGATATCCTGCTGGCCGTAGATGAATATGTATTGCCCGTACCAGCCGATCTGCAACAGGTAACGGACCGGGTACGCGGCCCGGTGGATACAACCGTACGCCTGCAGGTCCTGCGGGGCGATGAAACGCTGGTTTTCGACGTCACCAGGCAGGAAATCGAGCTGCCCTCCGTATCGTGGCGATTCCTTGAGCTGCGTCCCGACATTTTATATGTGCGCGTCGAGCGCTTCAGCGCCCTGACCGATGATGAATTCGCTGTCGCCATGGATAAGGCATTGGCAGAGAAGCAACCCGCTGCCCTCATCCTTGATCTGCGAGGAAATCCCGGCGGATTACTCGATGCAGCTTTGGCGATCAGTGACGATATGATAGATAATGGTAATCTGCTGATCGAGCGCCATGCTGATGGTACAGAAAAGCGCTATCAGGCGACCAATGGCACGCTTTTACCTCCTTCGCTGCCCATCGCTGTTCTGATCGACGGTGGTACCGCCAGTGCGGCCGAGATCGTGGCTGGCGCCCTGCAGGACCATCAACGGGCCGTGCTCGTCGGTCAGACCACCTATGGCAAGGGTTCGATTCAGCGCATTCATCGCCTGTCAGATCAGAGCGCTGTACACGTTACCTTCGCCCGCTGGTTCACTCCCCTCGATCATCAAATCGATGGCGTTGGCCTCTCCCCCACCGTTCCGGTTACTCCCGGCCAGTCTGCAGACACCGATCCTTTCCTGCAAGCAGCTATCCAAGCACTTCCATAACATCTCACACACAACATTATGTCTAGCAAGAATAACACATCCACCTACCTTATCATCTTCATCATCGCCCTCCTGGTCGCAGCGTTACTGTGCGTGGTGGGGTTTGGCCTCGGCTTTACCACCGGCCGCTGGGTCGCCTCGCGCACGGCTGAGGCCAGCACAACGGCTCGCCCTGTGGCCCCCACCGACACGCCGCCCCAAAACGAACAATCACCGGTGCAAACCATCGATGCCCCGGATAACTTTGATATATTCTGGGAGGCCATTGGCCACCTGCAGGATGCCTTCGACGGACCAGTGCCCGAGGGCACGGATCTCACCAGCGCTGCTATCACCGGCTTGCAGGAATACGTCGGCGAATGCGCCGATCCCTCCGAACCCATAATTCAGATCAAGCCCCCCCACAACCCCCGGAAGGCCCCGGACGACTTTGATCGTTTCTGGACAGCTGTCAATGATTTATATCGCCACTGCGGCAGTGACATGCCTGCGCCCGATGAGCTTGTGTATGCATCGGTGAATGGCGTCATCTCGCAACTCAATGATCGCTATACGGTTCTTATGCCGCCGCGCCTGGCAGAGAGTTTCCGCATCAGCCTTAACAGCACTTTCGAGGGAATTGGCGCCATTGTGGAGCCGATCGATAAAGACACCGGCAAGGGCGTGGTCATTGTGCATCCCTATCCCGGCTCACCCGCTGCCGAGGCTGGCCTTAAGCCCGGTGACGCGATCATCGCCGTGGACGGCAAGGATGTGACCGATATGTCACTGGACGAAGCCGTGCTCCTCATCCGTGGGCCGGCCGGCAGCGATGTCGTGCTGACGGTGCGCCGGGATGATCAGGCGCCCTACGACATCACCGTCACCCGCGATCGCATCGATATCCCCATTCTCAGCAGCGAGATCCGGGACGATGGGCTTCTGTACATACAGCTCTCTGACTTCTCCCCGCGGGCGACAAAAGAAATGCGCCGTGCATTGCAAGAAGGGATCGACGCCGGCGTCAAGGGCATCATCCTTGATCTGCGCGGCAATCCCGGCGGTCGACTCGATGTCTCCATTGACATCGCCAGCATGTTCATTGATGAGGGCGTGATCGTCTCGGAAAAGGGCAATTACAATCAGGATCACAAGGCGACGGGCAAGGCCGTGACCACCGACTTGCCCCTGGCCGTGTTGGTCAATGGCGGCAGCGCCAGCGCCTCCGAGATCGTGGCCGGGGCCATCCAGGATCACAAACGGGGCGTCCTCATCGGCGAACGTACCTTCGGCAAGGGTTCCGTGCAGACGATCTACACGCTGTCGGATGGTTCCCTATTGAAGATCACCGTCGCCCGTTGGTACACACCCGACGGCCGCCTGATCGATGGCGAGGGTCTGACCCCCGACATCGTGGTTCCCTTCCCGGACCCCTCCCCCGATGCCCCGGACGTACAGCTGCAAGCCGCTGTTGAGTACCTTCTGGATCAAATCAAGTCGCAATGAGCAAAGTTGAAAGCACCGCCGGCATCAAGAAGATCGCCACCAATAAGAAGGCGTATCACGATTATCACATCATCGAATCCGTCGAGGCTGGTATGGTGCTCACCGGCACCGAAATCAAGTCCATTCGTCTCGGTCGCGTGAACCTGCGCGATGCTTATGTGCAAATCCGCAACGGTGAAGCCTGGCTGGTCAATATGCATATCGCGCCCTACAGCCACGGCAATCGGGAAAACCATGAACCGCGGCGCGAGCGCAAATTGCTCCTGCACCGGCGGGAGATCAACCGCCTGCTGGGCAAGGTGAATGAGCGGGGCTATACCATCGTGCCCCTGCGGCTCTACCTGCGCAACAATCGCGCCAAGGTGGAGATCGCCCTGGTGCGCGGCAAGCGTTTATACGACAAGCGTCGTGCTATTGCCAAACGCGATGCAGAACGGGAATTACGCCGCAGTTTGAAGCATCATGAATGAGCCCGGACGGCAAAGCCCATCAAACCCGCTCAAACCAGCGAGGCGACGGGTGCGCCCGGCCGTGCATCCACAGCTGGTAGGTGATTTGCATGTGGCCCAGGTGCAGGGCTGTGTGATCGATGACATGCAGGATGCCCCATCGCACCGATACCGAACGCCCCTGCACCACACGCGTTTCATCCAGCACTGAGTCGGGCAGGTCCTGCAAAATGCGCTGCGTCTCTGCAGCCACGGCGGCCAGCCGCTCTTGCAGTTCCCGGCCATCCTCCACCACCAGACGAAATTCCGCTGCTCGGTCACGCGTGGGGGCTTCGCCGGCGATAACCTCGGCCACCCAAAAATGCTCGGCGCCAGCCACATGCGCCGCCAGCACCGCCAATGAATTGGTGGCGTGTTCGTCAACCTGCGGCAACGGCCGCCAGTTCAGGGCCTCGGCCGGCAGATCCTGTATCAAATCGGCCACCTGATTACGCAGGTCGTTGATCATCTGCAAATAATGCTGAAGTTCGGCGTTCATGTGATGCATCCCTCTCAGACTGAAGTGCGGCTTTCGCGATCGTAATTCAGCCCCAGGAAAGCCGGATTACGCACCCGCTTGTACGTGAGCAACATGATGAAAATCGTGGCCAGATAGGGGATCATGCGCAGGAACTGATGCGGAAGTCCCACTCCCAGCACTTGCGAGCGCAAAGCCAGGATCTCCACACCGGCAAAAAACAGGGAGCCCACAAAAATCAATTGAGGGGACCAGCCGCCAAAGAACGTGAGGGCGATGGAAATCCAGCCCCGGCCATTCACGATACCGTCGGTGAATGAGCCCGTGTAAACCATGGGCAGGTAAGCACCGGCCAGCGCCATCAGCGCCCCTGCCAGCATGGACGTGACATAGCGACTGCGAACGACCGACACTCCGAGGCTGTCCGCGGCCTTGGGGTTTTCGCCCACGGCCCGCAGGCTGAGTCCCCAGCTGGTGTAATACAGGAAATAGGTGAGAAACAGCGAAAGCAGGATACTGAAATAAACCAACAGGTTCTGGTGAAACACGATCGGGCCCAGGATAGGAATTTGGCTGAGTATGGGGATGGCGACTGGCTTTAATGTGGGAATAATGGGCGGCTGCAGGGTGACGCCGATCGCCAGCTTGAACATGAGATTCGAGAGCCCCAATCCCAGAAAGAAAATCGCGAGCCCGATCACAAACTGATCCAGCTTGAGGGTGGTCGTGAAATAGGCCAGAGCCAGGCCGAAGAGTACACCGCTGAGCGCCGCCACCAGCAGGCCGATCAGCAGGCTGCCGCTGAAGAAAGCACCCAAGAAACCAATGGATGCGCCCACGAGCATGATCCCCTCCTGAGAGACAATGAAGAGGCCGGTCTGCCCGGCCAACATCGTGCCCTGGCTGGCCAGCACATAGGGCACGATTGCTAACATGACAAGACTGGCAAATTGCACGAATTGGGAGTTTTCCATAGTTGCATCCGTATAGTGGCTTATCGTCGACGTAAGACGTCAGACAGGAGAACAAAGAGCAGGATAAACGCTTCCACGATGAACACCATCTCGCCGGGGATCATCAGTGTACGCTGCATGGCGCTGGCCCCAACCTCCAACACGGCGATGAAGAAAGCGACAAAGGGCACGGCAGCGTGATTGCCCTTGGCTATCAGGCCGATGATCAAGCCCAGCAGCAGGAAATTCGACTGGATTCCGGCAATCAGACGATGTTGGACACCGGCCACCTCGATGGCCCCGGACAAACCGGCAATCGCGCCGCCCAGCAGTAGCGAAAGAAAGAACAGGTTGCGGACATTGATGCCATACACGCGGGCAGCCCGCTCATTGGCGCCAGTGGCTATCAGTTCGTAACCGGCCGATGTATGATCGGTGTACACATACACGGCCGCAGCAATGAGTATGGCCAGCACCAGGCCGGCGTGCAGGGGGGGCTGTTGCACAAGCAACGGCAGGTAGCCTCCCGCACCGATAGGGATGGTCGTGGGATGTCCGGCTGCGGGATCAGGCCAGACGTTGGTGGCAATATAATCGATCAGCTCGAATGCCACGAAATTCATCAACACGGTGGTGAGGATCTCATTGATGCGAAAGCGATAGAGCAGCCAGGCTGGCAAGAGAATCCACAGCGCCCCGGCCAGCATACCGCCCAGTAACACCAAAGGCAACAGGAGAAAGGCCGGTAATCCGGCAAAAACGATCCCGACAGCCGCAGCTCCGATGGCACCGGCAATCAACTGCCCTTCGCCCCCGATATTAAACTTGCCAGCTTTAAAGGGAATAGTAAATGCCAGCGCCTGAAGCACCAGGGGCACGAATTTGATCAGGGTTTGGATAATGCCGTTGGCACTGCGAAATGAGGTGAAAAGAATGGTGGCATAAGCTTTCGGCACATTGAAACCCATCAACGCCAACACAAGGCCAGCCGCCGCAAACGAAGCCACGACGGCAGCCACATAGGGGCCCAACGCCCGCCCCAGAGCGCTCAGCCACCCGGTCCCACGTATTCGCAAGCTCTGTTCAGTCATGTTGGTATACTCCGCTCATCAAACGGCCGATTTCATATTTGTCGAACTCCTGTCGTTGCAGGCTGCCCGCAAGTGTCCCGCGATACAGCACCGCGATCCGATCCGACAACAGCATCAGCTCATCCAGATCGTCGGATACAAGCAAGATCGCCAATCCCTCCTGCCGACGCTGGAGCAATTCTCTGTAGATCTGCTCCACCGTGGGGATGTCGAGGCCGCTGGTGGGATTGTGCAGCAGGAGCAGTTGCACAGACTGGGACAATGCCCGAGCCAGGATCAACCGCTGCATGTTGCCGCCGGAAAGATTGGCGGCCTGTTCACTGGCCCCCTGCGTCTGTATATGGTACTCGTCGATCAGTCGCCGCGCATGTTGGTAGATCTTTGGCCACTGCAGGCGGCCGTGTTCGCTGAACGGTGACCGATCGTGAACACCCAGGATCAGGTTCTGAGCCACGGTCGCTGTGGGCAGGATACCATCCTGCACTCGATCCTCCGGAACATAGGCAATGCCGCTTTGCAGGCGCTGACGCGTATCGAGCTGGCTGATATCCTGACCGCGAAAATGAATCTGCCCGGCGCTGGCCGGTCGGATGGCCAGGATAGCTTCCAGCAATTCCTGCTGACCATTACCTGCTACCCCGGCGATCCCCAGGATCTCACCTGGATGCAGCTGCAGAGAGATACCATTCAACAAGATCGTGTTGTCCTCCTCCGAGGCGACGCTCAGTCCCTGCACTTCCAGCACAGGTTTGGCCTCAGGTGTGGGCACAAACGCGGGCATTTCACCGGCAAACAAAATGCTATCCTGCAGATCGATATCGCTTCCCACCATCGTACGTACGATCAATTCCTCGCTCACCTCTCCCCGCGGCAGCGTCAACTGATGCTCGCCGTTGCGCAGCACGGTGATGGTATGACATATCTGCATCACCTCACGCAGTTTATGGGTGATGAACACCACGCTCATGCCCTCATCCACCATGCGTTGCAGCGATTCGAACAGTGAATCAACTTCCTGCGGCGTGAGATTGGTGGTCGGCTCGTCGAGGATAAGGATATCGATCCCGCGATAAAGCGCTTTCAATATCTCAACCCGCTGTCGTACGCCCATGGGCAACTCGCTGATGCGGGCATCGACATCCACATGCAAACCGAATCGCTCACAAAGATCGTGAATGCGCCGGCGGGGGTCGCTGAGGCTGATGGTGGGGAGATTTCGCAATTCCGAGCCCAAGACGATGTTCTCGGTCACGGTGAAATGGGGTACCTGCAGAAAATGCTGATGCACCATGCCGATGCCATGGCCGATAGCATCACGCGGGGATTGCACCAGAATCGGTTCCCCACGCAGGAAGATCTGACCGGCGTTGGGCTTGTACAGCCCATACAAAACGTTCATCAATGTCGTTTTCCCGGC
>JAJRXO010000252.1 GCA_024276255.1 Chloroflexota bacterium
CGCGGCCCTGCTCCCAATGATAAACATCGCCTGCCATGTGGCAGGCCCCGCGGGTGGCCACGGCATACACCACGCCCTGTCCCGAATGAGCGTGCACATCGTGGAAGGGTACTTCCAGCCGGTTGACATGCACGGCCAGCTCGGGCACGCCCAGGGCCTCGCCCATGCGCGCCGCGCCCTGCGCCAGCAGGTCCCCGAATCCCTCACGCCGGGCAATCAGGGGAATGAGCTGCAAGGCCGGTTTGGCATCCCCCCAATACAGCTCCAGGCCGCCGGTCACCGATGTATCGATGATACCGGCCTCGAACAGGGAATAGGCAAAGGCAATGGTCGAGCCACAGGAGATGGTATCGAGGCCGTACACATTGCAGAGGTGGCTGGCCCAAATCACATTCTGCAGGTCGCCAGAGCCCAGCAGCGGGCCGAAAGCCACCGATGTTTCATATTCCGGACCATCGATCACGCCTTCCTGGTCTGGCAGGACGGCCTCGCGGCCGCAGGCAATGGGACAACGAAAACAGGGGACATGGCGCTTGAGATAGTGATCGCTGAGCTCGCCGGCATTGATGGTGTCGTCGATACCGTTCAGCTCATTGGTGCTGTAATAGCGGGCCGACACATCGCCAACCACCGGCCCCAGGTCCATGGAGAGAATAGTGCCGCCGAGGCGCAGCATTTGCGCCGTGATGTTTTCCACCACCCCCTGGGTGACCTGGCGACTGATCCGTTTATTGGCTTCGGGATCGGCCACGGGCACCTTGCCGCGGCCACGCACGGCAATGGCCTTGAGTCGTTTGCTGCCCATCACCGCGCCCAGGCCGGTGCGGGCTGCGGCCCGACCGTGATCATTCATCACTCCGGCATACAGCACCAGGTTCTCACCGGCGGGGCCAATGCAGGCCACCCGTACTTGTTTATCGGCCAACTGACGACGGACAGCAGCCTGCACCTCATACATGTCCATGCCCCACAGCTCTGCGGCATCGTGCAGTCGCGGCGGATGGCCTTCGCGTATTTCCAGCCAAACGGGCATTGGCGCCTGGCCGGTGATGATGATGCCATCGTAGCCGGCGCGGCGCAATTCGGGGCCCCAAAAGCCACCGGAATTGCCCTCGCCGGTGAGACCGGTCAGGGGCGAACGCCCCACCACCGCATAACGTCCGGCCGCGGGTGCCGATGTGCCCACCAGCGGCCCGGTCATGAAGATCAGAGGATTATCCGGCCCCAGAGGTTCGGTATCTGCGGTGACGAAATCGGCAAGATAACGGGCGCCAAGGCCACTGCCGCCGATAAACAGACGGGCGTAATCCGCGTTCAGGGCTTCGTCCCACAAACGCCCCGTATTTAAATCGACGCGTAAGATCTTACCCATGTAGCCGGGCAGGTTCAGTGGCGGGGCCGGAGTATAACTTTGGGTTGAAATCATAGACGATGCATGTCTTGCACGTATTGCGTATTGCGTATCTCGTATGCCTGTGTCGAAGCATCAAGAAAACGCCAGACAAAATACGCAGTACGTTTTACGTGTTAAAAATCAACTGTGTCGCCGTTATAGACTGCCCGGAAGAGCCGCGTGAGATCGTCGCGTTCGGGAATGCGCACACCGCTAATGTAGGTGCCATCGCCTTCGGCAAACTCGCACAGGGGCTCGATCTGGGATTCGAATGATTCACGGGCGATGTTCAGATCGGCCACGCTTTGCGGCTGGCCCACCTGTTTTTGCAGGTCGCGGATGGCAGCCACCACTGCGGCCGCGCTGGCAGGCTCATCATCATAGTCCACATCCAGACGCAACGCATGGGCAATGTCACCGAAACGCGTCAACGCCGATTCCCGGGCCATGTATTCCAGGGTGTATGGCAGAAAAAGGCTGACGCTGCGGCCATGAGGAATCTTGAAAAAGCTGCCGAAGGCATGGCCCATGGCATGTGCCAGTGAGGCCCATGAATTGATGAAACCCAGCCCCCCCAGCGTAGCGGCATTGGCCATGTGCTCGCGCGCTTCCATGTCGTCGGGATGCTGATAAGCGCGGGGGAGGTAGGAGAACACAAGCTGGATGGCTTTGAGACAGATACCGTCGGTGAAATCGTTGTGGAAGGTGCTGATGTAACCCTCCACGGCATGGGTAAGCGCGTCCAGGCCGGTGTCGGCTGTCACCTGCGCTGGCAGGCGGGCGGTCATGGCCGGATCAATGATCGACAGCGTGGGCATGTTCTCGCGCGAGCCCAGCGACAGTTTGCGGCCATCGCTCTTGTCGGTGAGCACCGTGGCCCAGGTGACCTCCGAACCGGTACCGGCAGTGGTGGGAATGGCGAGCAGTTTCGCCTTCTTCCCCAGGCCCAATTCCATCATAGGGCTGATCTCATCCGGCTGTAAATCCGGCCGCTCATACAATACCCACATCGCCTTGGCCGCGTCCATCGAGGAGCCGCCGCCCAGGCCGACGATCCAGTCGGGCGCGAATTGGCGCACCAATTCCGCCCCCTTGCGCACGGTCTGCAGCGAGGGCTCGGGTTCGACTTCGCTGAAGAAAGCAACCTCAAAACCGGCTTCTTGCAAGATATCGGTGATGCGCTGTGTATAGCCCAGCTTGTGCAGCACGGGATCAGTAACGATAAAGGCCCGCTCGCCTTTCAGCTCTTCCAGATGACTGAGCGCGTCTTCGCCGTAGACGATTTCGGGACAATCGAAGTACCACATGGCTCAGTCCTCGGGATAGACGGTATCAACACTGGCCGCCGCATTCACCAGGTCCAGCGTGGCCTTGACCGAACGCATGATCTTGCCCAGATTGCCCTTGAGTTTGAGTTTACGGCTCACAAGCGCCCGAATGGGATCCAACTTTTTATCGAAGATCTGCTTGAACACATCAAGCGTGCCTTCGATGATAAATTCCGGATCCTTGTCGTCATCTCCCTCAACGACATACGCTTCCCGGCATTCGCCGTGCCACAAATCCATGTAAAACTTGACAGGTTCCTTAATGGGCCCCTTGGGCGAAATAACGAAGTAAAAATCGCCTTCCCATTTGGCAGCCGAGACTTTATAGGCTTCGCTGTTATTCAGAGCAGTTCGAAAGGCAGCGACCCACTCCTTGGAAGGAAACAGATATGGCATGATGAAAAACCTCCAGAGAACGTGTGAATTGTTGGAAAACCATGACGCAGTGCGTTGTGGCATTATAGCATGGGCAGTAAACAATGCCAACCGATTGAGCAACCGGTAAGCCGTCAGCGAGAATGGAGAATATCGACAGATAAAGGCTGTCAGTTAGGCGGGGGGCCACCGGCGCCGGCTTTACCTTCCTGCGGATTGAAGTAGACGCGACGGGTAAGATAGGCAAAATCGATATCGTCTTCACGAGCAAATGCCGCCAGGATGTCCTCCCAGATCGCTTCCTCGCTGCCACGGCGCCTGCGTACCTGGGTGAGATAACGACAGGTGAGCAATACGCCGTCGTCGACAACCTGTGTATACACCTTGGGCGTCAGCGTACCCACGGCGATCATATAATGCTCGGCCGTACGCAGCATCTGCGCCTTGACCGTGGGGGTGAGTTGCTCGGCGTGTTGATTGATGATGTCGGTGAGTATCTGTTTGGCCTTCTGCCAGTTGCTCTCAAACGTCACCAAGACCGGTATTTCGTCCCAGATAAATTGAAAACCCATGGTGTAATTGGCCACAGCATGGGTGAAAACAACCGCATTGGGCACATGCACCAAGCGGCCCGTGCTCTGTTCGGCCCCCACCCAGTTGCCTACCTCCATCAGCGTAAAGGCGAAGAAACGGATGTCCACTACATCGCCTTTCAGCTCATTGACCTCGATACGATCTCCCAACGAA
>JAJRXO010000253.1 GCA_024276255.1 Chloroflexota bacterium
GGGAGAGGAAGAGGCCCAGGACGAATACAGCGGGCTCATCGGTATCTTGCCGGAGATCGAGACCATAATCGAGGAAGAAGACCGCCACGAGCACGAACTCATCGCCTTGCTGGACGAAGAACGCCTGGAATATGCCGGTTCGATTGTGCTGGGGCTGAATGATGCCCTGGTGGAACTGACCGGCGCCCTTGCCGGTTTCACCCTGGCCTTGCAAAATGCCAGGCTCATTGCCATCACCGGCCTTATCACCGGAATCGCTGCCGCCCTGTCGATGGCAGCCTCCGAGTATCTTTCCACCAAGGCAGAACCGGAAAACAAAAACCCGGGACGGGCATCGCTTTACACGGGCAGCGCCTACCTGATCACGGTGTTCCTGCTGATCCTGCCCTACCTGCTGCTGGGCAATTACTATCTCAGCCTCAGCATCACCCTCACCCTGGCGGTATTGATCATCGCCGCCTTCAACTACTACATTTCTGTGGCCCGCGATCTGGATTTCAAACGTCAGTTTCTGGAAATGGCTATCGTTAGCCTGGGGGTAGCGGCCTTCAGCTTTCTGATCGGCTTTGTGCTGCGCGCAGTGTGGGGTGTGGATGTGTGAACCGGGGCCATCATCCTGACATGAAACACAAGGTCTTATACCTGTGCACGGGCAATTCCTGTCGCTCGCAGATGGCAGAAGCCATTGTCAATGCCCGCCTGGGTGCGCAGTGGCAGGCCTTCAGCGCCTGCACCGCGGCTTTCCACATTCGACCGTTTTCTAACCCTGTGGAGCTTTCTGGCCATGGCCGCCGGTGTCGGCCTGATGCTGATGATATACCCGCCCTTCGCCTAGGTGAAGTACGAGGAGCTGGGCAAGGTCTTCCGCAATAGCCCCATCCTGGTCTTTTCCCTGCTGCAAATTGGGTGGTGGAACCCACCCTCATGTTTTTACTGGCCGTGATCTTTCTGCATGATTATCCGGAATACATGGTGGGCCTGATCATGATCGGGCTGGTGAACGTTGCCTTCGCATTCCAACGTCGCTATTTCCAACACGAACTACAAGCCCTGCCTGCCGCCATCACAAACGCCACCGCCGAAGCCTGCTCGCCCTCACGGGATCTGCTGCGGTAGCCAGCCGTCATCTGGCTCCAGTTCATCCTTGTGATTTCACCCGACATCGAATAGTACGGAAAACTCTCATCAAAATCTAATGTATCGGCCTTGACATTGTTTAGAGACGGGTGTATACTTTATTCGTAAAATCGAATAAGGTTATTTTCCCGGAGCTACCCGAATGCCGGAGACAGATCCACTCATTATCAAGAATGCCACTCGCATCGCCCGCGCCCTCAGCCATCCAGTGCGATTGCAAATACTGAACGAATTGCGCCAGGGCGGGGCCTATGTCATGCACCTGACCGCGGTGCTGGGTCGGCCCCAGGCCAACATCTCGCAACATCTCATGGTGCTGCGCGAAGCAGGCCTGGTGCGGGACGAGCGGGAGGGGATGAGCGTGATCTACTACCTGCGGGACTCCCGCGTGGGCGATATCATCGATCAACTCATGCAGATAGCCCGCGATCACGCCAGTCAAACGCTTCTGGCCTCTGCGAGCCACCCCGAGATGGAAACAATGCCACTTCGCCGACGCTCACGACGGGGCCGATGCCGTTGCCCTCGCTGTCGCAGGCAGGCTGAAAGGGGCGAATCTCTCTGATTTAGCATGGGAACTCTTTTTTTGAATTACCTTATTCGATAATCGGAATATCCATTCACTCGCAAGGAGACAATACATCATGCAATGTCATCATCGACATGAACACACACGAGGCCACTCGCATCAATGCTGTGGCAAACACGAAGAACGCGATTTTGCCGGCCCGGCCCGCCACGCACACGGTTTTGGCCGCGGGCACAGGTGTGAGGAAGAGCGCCCGGCTTTTCGCCGGCGGGATCGCTTTTCTGAAGAACTGCGCCCCGGGTGGGCAGGCCGTGGTTACCGTGGCCGCTACGCTCCCGCAACGGCAGAAAGCGGGAGCGCACCGGAGCCATTGGATGAAAAAGCCTGGCTGGAAATGCGCAAACAACATCTCGAAGCGCGGCTGGCCGAGATCAACGACGAACTGAACCGATTCTGAGCCTACTGAGGAGGGCGCTGACTTGCGCCCTCCTTCTCGCGTCCTGCGCCGGTACACCTTTGGCCCCAAAACGTGCAAATTGGAGAAAACGCGCGCACACGCTGGAGAAAACTTGGGGGTTAGAGGGGAATTCGTGATAAGATAGGGCAGGCAAGCGTGAGGGGCCATCGTAGCACACATCCATGTCCGCCCCTCACGCCTATGCCTTATTCCGGATAATCCACAAAGCAAGCTGTTCGTTCTCTGCGGATCGACGACAGCTCCGGTTACCCGACACCAATTCAACAGGTTTTCCATTGAGCATACGGACATGCCATTGCCGACATCGTCCAACGTAAAAACGTCAACCGTCATG
The DNA here is from genome assembly GCA_024276255.1 of Chloroflexota bacterium. Classification (GTDB taxonomy): domain Bacteria; phylum Chloroflexota; class Anaerolineae; order J102; family J102; genus JAADGC01. Next base: position 2,479 of record JAJRXO010000253.1, read on the forward strand.
CATTGGAAGTGTCCGTTTTCGCGCGTTTCTGACGTTTGGCGCCGCAGATATTGTGGGCACATGGCCAGATAGCAAACATCTTAAAAAGTGTCAGGTAGCGGAACGACAGCATACAGATAGCCCGTAACAGACAAGGGAGAAACTGACCCATGCAAGAAAGCTACCCCATGCTCAGCGTTGAAGAGGCGCTGACTCGTGTGTTATCGATGTTTGCTCCTCTGCCAGCGGAGCAGGTGCAGGTGCAGGATGCTTTGCACCGCGTGTTGGCCACTGACGTTGTGGCCGAAATGGACATCCCGCCATTGGCCAATACGGCCATGGATGGCTACGCCGTACGCGTGGCCGACACCGCAGATGCCACACCTGAACGACCGCGACGCCTGCGGGTGGTCGACTATCTCGCCGCCGGCTATGTGCGGGAAGAACCTATTGCCCCCGGCACAGCCGTGCGCATCATGACTGGCGCTCCGGTTCCGCCGGGCACCGAGGCGGTGATCCCGTTCGAGGACATCAAGGTGGAGGGAGATGAAATCCTGGTCTTCAAGCCCATCGCCATGCATAAAAATGTGCGCGCGGCCGGTGAAGATGTGCAAAAAGGGCAGGTCGTGCTCACCGCCGGCGCCTTCCTGCGTGCCCAGGAAGTGGGAATGCTGGCGGCACTGGGCCATGCCCGTGTAACCGTGCATCGTCGTCCGCGTGTGGCTATCCTCTCCACCGGCGACGAGATCATCGACGTGGATGCCCCCTGGCAACCGGGCAAGATACGCGATGCCAACGGCTATACCATTGCCGCGCTCGTACAGCACTATGGCGGCGAGCCGATCCGCCTGGGCGTCGCCCGCGACACCATCGACGAGCTCACCCACAAATTGCAGGCCGGACTGGACGCCGGCGCCGATATGCTGGTATCGTCCGGGGGCGTGTCCATGGGGGATTTTGATGTGGTGAAGAAGGTACTGGCCGCCGAAGGCGAGATGCACTTCTGGCGGGTGCGCATGAAGCCCGGCAAACCACTGGCCTTCGGTCAGATCCGGGGCGTGCCCCTGTTGGGCCTGCCCGGCAATCCCGTCTCCTCCATGATCTCCTTCCTGCTCTTCGGCCGCCCCGCCTTGCAGAAAATGCAGGGCATGACCCCCACTTCCCTGCCTTCCCGCACTGCCATTCTCATGGATGCCGTCAAACGCAAAGACCGGCGCCGTCATTTCGTGCGCGTGTGGCTGGAGGAAAAAGACGGCAAGACCCTGGCCCATCTCACTGGTGATCAGGGCTCCGGCATCCTGCTGTCCATGGTACAGGCCCACGGCCTGGCCGTCATTCCCGAAGACGTCGATCACCTGCCGCCCAACTCTCCGGTGCAGGTCCTGCTCTTCGACTGATCTACAACAGGCCGTTGCCCGTCAATCTCCTTCTGCCCACAGCTCTCGCGGAGGCTTGCCATGAGCGTCAAACACAGTCAGGACATTCCCAGCGTGATCGTTGCTGCCGGTAGGCATACACGCAAACAGGTGTTAATCCCGCCCGACGAAGGACCGCATTTCGCCATGCGGCGCTTCATCATGGCCCCCGGTGGCGGCATGCCCCGGCACACCAATCTGGTCGAGCACGAACAATATGTGCTTCGGGGCCAGGCTCGCATTGGTATAGGCGATGAGGAGTACACCGTGCAGGCGGGTGACGTCGTGTTTATTCCCGCCGAAGTCCCGCACTGGTACGAAAACATCGGCGATGAAGATTTTGAGTTTTTGTGCATCGTGCCGAACAAGGAAGACAAAACGGTGCTGCTGCCGGAATAACGCAGCCGGACTGCCGCAAGGCTCCATAATCAGCCATGATCATCTACGAATTACCCGACGGTCAGCTTTTGTGCTGCACCCAGACAGCGCATGCCCTCATGGCGGCCTCTTTCTGCCAGCACTGGGGCAATATCGATTTCGCGCCCCCCGAACCCCGTGATGTGCTCATGGCAGCCATTGCACAGCACGACAACGGCTGGTGGGAATGGGAACAGGCGCCCCTGCTGCGGGCAGACGGCTATCCCATGGACTTTATGCACGGGCCCTCGGGTGAAGAAAAACTGAGCATCTGGCAGCGGGGCATCGCTCGTGCCGCGGCCCAGCACCCTTACGCCGGCGTGCTCATATGGCGTCATGCCATCCTGCTTTACGATCTGGTCATCAATATGGGGTTGATCAGCGATGCCGAGGAACGCGCTGCCATCGCCGCATTTGCCGCCGAGTACGAACCCTGGCTGGCACAATTGCGTAGCCACACAACTGACGATGCCACGCTCCGGGCCTGGCTGCAGGACAACAGCGTCCGGTCGCACACAGCCCTGTTGCAATTCGGCGACTTTGCCAGCCTGCAGGTGACGATGAAGTGGGATGCCCGGCGCCTGATCCCCGGCCCGACCGACAACACAGGCACGCTGGTCGACATCACCATGCACTACGAGGGCAATACCATCACCTTTGATCCCTGGCCCTATGGCGTCGACGCCTTTGATGTGAGCATCGCCGGTCGCTTACTCGAGCAGCGTACTTTCCCCACCCATCACAGCTATCAACAGGCGCTGGCAACCGCCCCCTACCGGCAAATCAGCTGGCGAGTGCAACGATCATA
>JAJRXO010000254.1 GCA_024276255.1 Chloroflexota bacterium
CGCCATCGACGCGATTAAGGCCGACGATTTCAGGAGGCACCAGGCCATTCATGGCGCAATGCCGGTAGACGATGCGCTCGATCTCCTGCCGGTATTGGCCGTGGTTCAACTCCGGCACGACCAGGCGGCTATGCCCCTGGATGGCATCGAGGATGAGCCTTTCGGGCACGGGCCAGAGCGTGTGCAGAGTAAGGCCGCTGGCGGGGGTTCCAGTCGCATGGCTGTGATCCACGGCCTCGCGCATGGCGCGGGCCGGGGTGCCAAAGCTGATGAACAGGGTTTTGGCATTGGGGTGGCGTTGCAGCGCGCCCAATTCCAGCTCCGCCCGACGGCTTTCGATCTTCTGGCGCAAATGCTCGTTCAGACGCCCCACCTTCTGCGGGTCTTTGCTGAGGAAGCCGTGTTCGTCATGGCTGGAGGTGGTGAAACGGGTGATGTGGGGGCCGCCAAAGGGGCTGGTGGCCGGGATCGCATCTACAGGATCGAAGTCATAGGGCAGATAGGTTTCCTCAGCGCGCAGTCGCGGATCGGGCTCACCGCTGATGGCGTTGATGCCGGGTCGGGCAGGTGCCGTCACAAGCGGCCGCTGGCCCACGGGCACATCCGCGTATTCCTCGATGTCAACCGTGGCCATCGACAGCACCAACTCCTTATCGGGCACGAGGAAGACCGGCGTGCGCAACCGTTCAGCAAAATCAAAGGCATGTTGCGTGAGCGTGTAGCACTCCGCCACAGAAGAAGGAGCCAGAACAACGACAGGATAGCCGCCGCTGGTGCCCCAACGGATGAACTGAATGTCACCCTGGGCGGCGGTCGTGGCCCCACCGGTCGCCGGGCCCATACGCATCACGTCCACGATCACCAGGGGCACTTCCCCCATGATGGCAAGGCCGATGTTCTCGGAATACAGGGAGATGCCGGGCCCCGAGGTGGCGGTGAATGGCCGGGCGCCGGCCATAGCCGCCCCAATACACATGCTGATAGCGCTGATCTCGTCCTCGGCCTGAATGCCTATGCCCCCCACCTTGGGCAACTCGCGCAGCATGTGCAGCAAGATAGGGGTGGCCGGGGTGATGGGATAACCGGCATAAAAATCACATCCGGCGCGCAACGCGCCGCGGGCTATTGCAGTCGCCCCATCAACATATTCACGACTCATTACAGGTTACTCCAATGCAAGACAGTGAAAGAAATGGTAGAATAGGGAAGGACAACATCGTCATCACGTTCTGAACAGACAAAAAAGCATGATCGGCAATTGTAACTCAGATCATACCGCATTTTGGTCACAAGTTGCTAAAATGAATTGGCGTTTGCGACGCCAATCAGGCCCGATTACCCGCTCTCCAGCGCTCCCGGTTTACAAAACTTTGCTGCACGCTACCAGGAAGGCGCCCATCAAAGCCCTCCTGGCAGAGCGCCGTAGCAGACAATGCGCAGACTGCAAATCATTTGCCAACTCCCCCACTCCCCGAGGTTAAAACATGATCGAACGCGCACCAAATCAATTCGAACTTTCACCTGAAGAGCAGGAAATGGTCGACCTGCTGAAAAAGGAAATGGGTGTTTCATCAACCCATGAAGTAATGCAGGCCCTGATGCGCCAGGCTGTACAACGCGTGGCCATCACCTGCCCCAATTGCGGCCACTTCGCCCGCGTAACCGAGGCAGATCAGGCCGAATGTACCTCGTGCCTGTCCATCATCACCCTTTCGGAAGATCTGTGGGATGCCAGTCGGATGCCGAAATTGAAATAGCCCGGGGGCAACTGGCCGGTTGCCCCTGTTGTCATCGTAACAATTCAGCCATCACGCGCACAGCGTTGATGTCGTTGGTGGCCACGTTCAAGGTGGTAACGGGCGAGGCAAGCCAGGGTTGCAGGCGCTCAGCAATGCGGGCTTTCGGGCCGCAGAGGGCGATTTCATCCACCAGCTCATCCGGCACCAACGCCATGGCCATGCCCTTGTCGCCGGCCAGAAAGGCGTCCTGGATGCGATCGGCGGCTTCCTGATAACCGTAACGGCAGGCCAGATTGTAGTAGAAATTCTTGTTACGCGCACCCATGCCCCCCACATATAAAGCCACAAGGGGTTTGACCTGATTGCGGGCTACCTCGGCCTGCTCATCCACGACCACGGGCACGGTGGCTGAGATATCGAAGTCCTGCCACGACCGGCCTGCTTTTTGCAGGCCGCTGGCAACGGGTTCCTGATAGGTGTCGGCAAAATGACGGGGAGAGAGGAAAAACGGTAGCCAGCCATCCGCGATTTCTGCCGACAGGGCCACGTTTTTGGGACCGAGGGCAGCCAGGTAGATGGGAATATCCGGCCTGCCATGCAGGATGCTCTTGAGGGGCTTGCCCAGTCC